>NZ_DAIK01000131.1:711-13433 GCF_002496085.1 Methanosaeta sp. UBA458
CTGGGGTAGGCCGCCCTGCCCCCGGGAACGTAAGCTCCAACAGAATCCAGAGGAACGACCTTCTGGCCCACCAGCACCCCAGGAGATGCCTCGCTCATCCAGAGGTCATGCTCTTTTTGTTCATTATGGAAATAAAAGATATGATCCGCTGCCGAGGAGAGCGCCTCAATAAGCCTGTCATCCACCAGGTCGTATGATAGATCGATCTCCTCCTGGGTCACGCGCAGGTCATCGAGGTGGGCCCCTTCAAACTTCTCGGTGTACTTGAATAGAGCCTCATCTCCTTTCGACCCGACCTCCATGATGATCTCATTTACTGCAGGAAGAACATCCTGAATGCCCACATCCCTGGAGAGAAGTGAACGCAGATCCTCATCCTCGAGCTCGCTCAGCCTTTTAGTTATCACTTTAAAACCTCCTTCATAATACCCTTTCAGCGGGAGTTATTCCTTCCTCGCTGCACCCGGTAGAGGGATTCCACTCTCTCCAGGCTATCCGCTTCCTCCAGGGACTTGTCATCCCTCACCCTCACCAATCTGGGAAAACGAAGTGCATATCCCGATGAGTAGCTCTGGCTCTTTTGTATCTCCTCATAGGCCACCTCGAAGATCACCGCCGGCTTCAGCTCGACCTCCATCCCATTCTGCACCAGGATCAGCTCTCGGAACAGCTCAGTAAGCTCCGCCAGAGCCTCGTCCGTTAGGCCAGTGGCCACCCAGCCTATATCCAGGAGCTTGCTCGTAGCCTCATCCAGGCAGGCCAGCCGGTATGATCCCAGGAAGCTAGCTCTCCTGCCCTCGCCCCATTTTGCCCCTATCACTGCCAGGTCCAGGGTTTCCATAACCGGCTTTATCTTAAGCCAGTTCTTGCCCCTCTTTCCCGGAGCGTATACCGACATCGAATTCTTGAGGATCAGCCCCTCGTGGCCTTTTTCCAAAGCCTGGTGGTAGATCTCTTCTGCCTTCTGGACGCTGTCGGATATGACCTGATCTGCCAGTATCGATGGATCGGCGATACCCTCCAGCAGCTCCCGCCGTCTGGTCAGGGGCAGATCCACCGTACTTTGGCCATCAAGATATATCAGATCGAATAAAAATAAGTGCAGAGGCGTTTCTTTGGCCTGCTTTTCCACATTGTACTTCCTGCGAAAGCGCTTCAAAATCTCCTGGAAGGCCAGGGGTCTGGAGTCTTTGCCAATGGCCACCACCTCTCCATCCAGGATGGCCTTATCCGCCCTGACCTCCTGGGCCAGACGGACGATCTCGGGCAGGGACCTGGTCACATCCTCCAGCCGGCGGGAGAAGATGCGAACCCTCTTCCCATCCTTGTGGATCTGCACCCTGGCTCCATCGTACTTCCACTCTATCGCCGCAGACCCCAGCTCCTGCATGGAGGCGGAAATTCCCTCTCCCACCTGGGCCAGCATCATCTTGATGGGATGGTTGATCAGCACATTCAGATCTGCGAGCGTCCCTTTGCGGGCATTGACTGCCACCAGGCCGATATCGTTGGTCAGGTTGTAGGCCCTCTCCACTTTTGACGCATCCTGGGAAAAAGCCTGGGCGATGGCATCTCTAACTCCTCCTTCACCGATTCCGATTCTCATATCCTCTATTGCCAGGCGAGCGATATATTGCGCTTCAAGAGGAGTGGCCTGGCTGAAGAGATATTGCAGGTTCTTGACCTTGGCATCCTGGCTTCCCTTTCCCGAGGCCCGGGCCACGGCTACAAGCCTCTGATAAACCTCTTTGATGGAGAGCGGCTCATCTTTGATGAAGGCAGCAAATCCGATGGGCTTTTTCTTATCGACGGCCGCAGATGCCACCAGTCCCGGGTCCCCGGTAGCGCGCAGCATATCTGATATCCTCTCCGTCGAGCATCCACAGGCGCGTGCCATCGCCTCGTAAAGGATGCTCGGCCCCACCCCCATCACCAGGTCCATGCTGGGGGAGAAGAGATCCCCCATGATGAACCCTGAGGCAACTGCCAGATCATCATCATCCAAATTCTTCAGGAATGCTGCCACTAGGTCGATCTTTTCCAGAGAGCCGGAGACCCCCTCCACTCGCTGACAGAGCTCGGCGAAGCTCAAGAAGCTGCTCATTATCTGACCCGAGTCATTGATCTAGAATATGGCATCTATGCGTTTAGTCCGGTAGATGCTGATGATATCGGTGAGAATGGCCGAGGCCGTCTCTATGGAGCCTGCACCAAGACCCGATACAGTAATCGTCCCGGATAGATCGGTATAAATAGCAGCGGAGTTCAGGGTCCCGGCCACGGCCAGTGGGCTGTCCAGGGGCACCAGAGTGGGCCTGACTGTGAGTGCGGGCACATCTCCGATCAGCTTTATGGCATATCCTCTCTTCTTGGCCAGAGCAAGAGCCTCTGGAGTGACTCCTGTGATGCCGGTCACATTCACATCGGAGTACTTGACATTCATGTTGAACAGGGAGTTGGCCAGGATTAGCACCTTTCCAGCGGTATCCACCCCCTCTACATCATAGCTGGGGTCGGCCTCGGCAATGCCCATATCCTGAGCCTCGCTCAAGGCGTGAGCATAGGGTATGCCTTCCTCAGTCATGCGGGTTAGAATATAGTTGCAGGTGCCGTTGAATATGCCCCGGACGCCGAGGATCGTATTGCCTACCAGGGTGCGCTCAACCAGGCTGATCAGGGGCATGGTGCCGCCGACTGTGGCCTCGAACTTCAGCATCACGCCGTTATCCTCTGCCAGCTTCTTCAGGCTGCCGTAGGATACCACTAGTGGCCCTTTGTTGGATGTAACCACATGCTTGCCCGAGGCGAGCGCAGCTTCCATATGGCCCAGACCCGGCTGGCCGTGAACGATGTTGGTGGGAGTGACCTCGATCATCAGGTCGGAGTCAATGGCATTGATGGCCTCTTTCCCCTTCATGCTCGATGTGGCCACATTGGCCAGGGTCCTCTCGCCCAGGATCTTGTTCGCATCCACACCGTCCTCGGACAATACCGTTCCCGTGTGATCGGTGACGCTGACCAGCATCAGGTTCAGGCCCATATCCCGGAGGATCTCTCTCTTTCTGGTGAGAACGTCAACCACTCCGTGGCCCACAATGCCGTAGCCAACCAAGGAGACCTTAATATCTCTCATACTGCCTCCGTCTCTATGGGCTCGATAACAAGCAGCTTCTTCTCCTCGCCCACATTGCGCAGAATGGTCAAAGCCTTTTGGATCTCAGCCTTGCCGGTGGCGCGAATCTTGAGGTAGGCAGAGGAGGGCTCATTCACGCCGGGCATGGTCAGGGAAAGGTCCATCACCTCAGCGTAGCCGGTGGAGTCGATCCGGTTTATGGTGTCTCCCAGGTCGCTATCCAGCACATGGCCCACTAGCACAACTGATACTGCTTCGATGAATCGGTCCTCTCCCGCCCGGACAACAGAGATTCCGCTTTCTTGGAGCCTGGCCTGGACAGCCTCGATTCTTGAGCGGTCCATCTCCACGACGAATCGAACCGGGATCATGCCCCGGGGAGTCTTGCGGTCCCTGTGGTGAACCACGCTGATGATGTTGGCCTTGTTATCACTCAAGGGTTGCATCGCAAGGAGCAGCTGGCCGGGAACATCCTGCAGCTCTAAATCCATGGAAAGTCGCATAGCATTCCTCATATTTTGCTGGAATTCTCCTGCTGGTTAAATTAAATAAACCTTGTGCAGATGGGATCCGAGGGGTGGGCGTCTGTCCGATAGTAATTAATATTACCTCATCCAAGCAGTTGCCAACGAAAGTAGGAGGATCTTCATGGCAGGTGGAAATGGTCTGGCAATTGGATTGATGCTTATCGGTTTCGTAGTATTGTTTTTAGTGCCCCTGGTGTTCTTGACCAGCCTGTTTTGATAGTCAGGCGGGCCAAGGGGCTATTCTATTTATTTTATAGCAATTAGGTCTAATAAGGGACGTTAGTGGGTCCTGTAAACCATTGCTAGTAGTACGGATATTTTATATACCAACATTACTATCCGGAAGTGTGGATTCATTTACAACCTGGAGAGATATGTTCATTCAGCTGGAGGAAATCAATAGTCGACCTGAACCATTTGGGTTCTACACAGCGGCAGACCTGTGGACCGACGAACATACCTCAGAGCAAATGCTTGCATATCATCTCAATGCCGATATCGATGTATCATCCCGTCGAGGCGAGTTCATCGATCGATCGGTGGAATGGATTGCATCCCGCTTTAGTATTGGCGCCGACACCCGAATCGCCGATTTTGGCTGTGGTCCCGGGCTCTATGCAAATCGGCTGGCGAAGGTCGGTGCTAGTGTAATTGGTATTGATTTCTCTAAGTGCTCAATCAAGCATGCCCGAGAAGCAGCGCGAGAGGTGGGATTGACCATTGAATACATAAACCAGAACTACCTGGATTTCGAAACAGAACACCGCTTCGATCTCATTCTGATGATCATGTGCGACTTCTGCGCTTTAAGCCCGTCGCAGCGCAGGATTATGCTCGCTAAGTTCCACTCCATGCTTCTGCCAGGTGGGTCTGTCCTTCTCGATGTTTATTCCCAAAGTGCGTTCAAGCAACGCAAGGAGGCAAGCTCGTATGGAGTGAATCTTCTCGATGGATTCTGGTCCGCGGAGAAGTACTATGGATTTCTGAACACTTTCAAGTACGACGACGCAATGGTGGTTTTGGATAAGTACACCATCGTCGAATCGGCGAGAAAACGAACTGTCTACAACTGGCTGCAATACTTCACTCCCGAGTCGTTGTGGCGCGAGTTTGAGGTGGCAGGTTTCGCAGAGCAAGAGCTCTATGCTGACGTTGCGGGCGCGCCGTTTGATAAAATGGCCTCTGAGTTTGCCATCATTGCGCAAAAGAAATAGTGATTATTAAATGTCGATCTTAATGCCGAAGAGCTTCTCGAACCTTTCGTATTTTCCCCGGGCGCGGTAGATGTTCTGCCTGACATAGGGCGATCCCTCTTGGCAGGCGATCATATCCCTGATCTCGGCCGGGGTGAAGATGGCATCCAGCTTCTCCCGGGGCAGATCAGCAACCTTCACCTCTTCCTTTAGGAATTCAAGCGGCAGATCATCTAGCCAGCTCCAGTCCCTGCCATAGCGAATCAGTGCCAGATGCCCTTTTGCACACTCGGCCGAAACCAGCCACTCTGAATCAGTGCTATAATAGGCCAGGCTTTCCAGATCCGAGCCACAGGTGCTGCAGAAGCCAATCACATTCCTTGATTGGGAAAGGGGATTATGCCTCTCTCCATTGAAGAGAAGGAGCATCCCTTTCTCCGTCAACTGATTCATCTGGATTCTAGAACGTCCGCCATGCCGTAAATACCAGGCTTCCTGCCAACCACCCAGGTGGCTGCCCGCACTGCACCGCTGGCAAAAGCGGCTCTGCTATGGGCCTGGTGCCTGATCTCCAGCCTCTCGCCAGGACCCGCCAAAAGGACGGTATGGTCTCCTACGATGTCCCCTGCCCGCACGGCATGAACTCCAATCTCTTTGCCTCGCGGCATGATCCCGTTCCGGCCATAGACGACCTCCGAGAGATCCGACTCTCCCCGAGCTCTTCTTATAGCCTCCAATGTGGCCAGAGCAGTGCCGCTGGGTGCGTCCTTCTTTTGATTGTGATGGGCTTCTATGATCTCTATATCGAAATCGTAGCCTTTAAGAGCTGCTGCAGCATCAGCCACCAGCTTCCAGAACAGGTTTACTCCCACGCTGAAGTTGGGGGTTATGACCGCGGCCACATTGCCTTCTATTGCCTCTCTCATCTCGGAATGCTGTTCCGAAGAGATGCCTGTGGTTCCCACCACCAGATCGACACCTAGAGAGGCCGCTATGCAGACGTTTTTCACAGCTGCTTTGGCTATTGTGAAGTCGATGAGCACATCCGGCCTGGTCTCTTTCAAGACCTGCTCTAGCTGTGAGGCATCTTTTACCAGAACGCCCCCCTGAAGCGGCTTTCCCGCGCCGACCGCATCCAGGCCTGCCACCAGCTCCATCCCCTCAATCCTGGCCGCCTCCTGGATGACCAGGGTGCCCATGCGCCCCAGCGCTCCAGTAATCGCAATTCGAGTCATGCTCTCTCGCCCAGGGTCACCAGCAGCTCCTTTAGCATCTTCTCTTTATCTGCAGCCATCTCCCCCAGGGGAAGGCGCAATGGGCCGCCTGCCAATCCCAGGTACTTATGAGCAGTCTTCACAGGTATGGGGTTGGTCTCAAGGAACATCGCTCGAACCAGGGGAGCAAGCTCATAGTGCAGGGATCTTGCCTTCTCCAGGTCGCCCTTCATCATAGCATCCACCATTGCCACAGTCTTTCTGGGGGCAACATTGGCCACCACTGAGATCACGCCCTTTGCACCCAGGGCCATGGCTGGAAGCGTAAGATCATCATCGCCACAGAGAACGGAAAAGTCGCTTCCCCATGTCTGCTCAATAATTTGAGATAGCTGGGAAAGGCTTCCGCTGGCCTCCTTTATGGCCACGATATTCTTTATTCGAGAGAGCTTTGCCACAAGCTCCGGCTTGAGGTCGATTCCGGTCCTCTTGGGAACATTGTAGAGCACTATGGGGATGTCGCACTTCTCGGCTACGGTCTTGAAGTGCTCGAACATGCCGCGATCATTGGGCTTATTATAGTATGGGGTGATCAGCAGGGCAGCATGTGCGCCCGCCTCTGCGGCATGACAGGTCAGCTCCACCGCCTCGCGGGTGTTATTGGAGCCAGTTCCTGCTATCACCGGAACCGTGGAGTTCTCCACTGCGATCTCTATCACTCGCTTATGCTCTTCGAAGGTCAGAGTTGCCGCCTCACCGGTAGTGCCGCAGGGAACCATGCCTGATATTCCTGTTTTGCTCAGGTACTCTACGTTTCTCTTCAGACCCTCCTCGTCCAGGCTCTTGTCCTCATGAAATGGCGTGATTATCGCAGGAAGCACGCCGCTATACATCAACCTCGACCTCTCTTCTCGTACTTCTCTGCCTCATAACATTGGATATGTAGCCTGCTATGCGGTTGCGGATGGTTTTGTTCTTGATATCGGTATACTCCGATACCCGCAGCTTGTTCTGCTCAAAGTCAGGGCTAAATGAGCTCTCGTAGGTTCTCAACAGGTCCATCGCGAAATTCTTAATATAACTAGGCTTTACGCTTCCCATAATCAACACTCCAGCTAGATCAATCCTTTGTGCATCCTTGCTCCACAATTTATATCTTGCTATCATCCTCTAGAATGCCCCAAGCCCTGGACGCCGGCAAGCTGGCCAACAGTTCGACCAGCAAGGATGCTGAAGCCCCCAGCAGATAAAGCCTGGGCTCTTTACCCAGGACGCCCTCATCCCATATCGCAGCGGGCAGTAGAGCTGAGCCTTCCCCTTCGCTCAGCTCCTCCTCGCCCTTCAAATGGCATTGGCCAATTGCTGCCAGTTCATCCAATCGAGCGCGATCTATTATCGGGAGGCCAAGCTCTCTGCAGGATAGGAGGGCCTTTGGCTCTAAATCGATGGCCGCTTTTGCCAGAGGGTCTATTTTCATTGCGGCAAGGATCACAGAAGCGCTATCGCTCCTGCCACCGAATCGAAATCCTCCAAACCGGCATACTCTCTCCTCGATCTTTGTTAATCCTCCCTCCAGCGCTGCCACATCCTCAGGGCATCTGGCACCGGGAATGGCCATGGCAGGCCCTGCTCCTCCCTTCAGCATGAGATCGAAGAGCTCGTGAGAGTTTTCCAGCAGATCCACCGCCACTTCCAGATCGCACAGAACCCGGTAACGGCTCGCTTCAACTCTCAGGGCTGCAGACTGGTTTACCGGGCCCACCCCCTTTCCCACCCTGAGGCTCCCGCGAAGGGCACTCTTTGCGAACTCCTTTGCATTCAGGGCGGCGTTTTCAATTGAGCAGCCCAGGGCAAGAAAAGAGGTTAAAGCGGCAGAGAAGGTACATCCAATGCCGTGGTTCTCTCCTGGTATCCTTTCTGAGGGCAGAAGAGTGGACTTGTTGCGCACCATGAGCAGATCGGTGCAATCCAGGTGCCCTCCCTTGACGATCACCGCTTGTGCCCCCAGGCTCATGATACCGCGGGCGGCATGAGCAGCACTATCCATGTCGCGAACGCGGATTCCAGAAAGAGCCTCTGCCTCGAAGATGTTGGGGGTGACCACCCCTGCCAGGGGGATCAAGCGCTCTTTCAGGGCAGATACCGCATCGGGCCGAAGGAGCCTGCCGCCAGCCTCAGCCTCGATCACCGGATCCAGGACCAAAGGAATATCATTTGCCTGGAGGTGATCGGCTACTGTATCCACAATCTGGGCCGAGTGGAGCATACCGGTCTTGGCCCAGGCAATGGAAAAGTCCTCTGTGATCGATTCGAGCTGCGCTCTTACCTCTTCGGGAGAGAGTGCATAGACGTTTTGCACTCCCAGAGTGTTCTGGGCGGTGATGGCAGTGATGGCGGATGTTCCATGCAGGCCCAGGACGGAAAATGTCTTGATGTCCGCCTGGATTCCGGCACCTCCTCCTGAATCCGATCCGCCTATAGTCAGCACTACTTTCGGCATATCTTGGGCATTGAAAAATCAGGATGGCTTCAAGCGGCTTTATCCGGCTTCAGAATATCTTTCAGGATATCTTCTTCTCTGCCTCTGCCACCATCTCTTCCGGAAGGTCGTACTTCTGGGCGATCTTCAGGGCTTTGCGGTAGAGGCCGGCTTGCATATGCTGCTCAAAGGACTTCTTTGCTGCTTCCTGTTTCATTGGTCTGGGGAGGTCGAAGTCATCGGCGATCTCAGCAGCGTTCTTGACCATGCCCATGCTCATGCTCTTATTGAAAGCCTGGATGGCCGCCTGCCGGACCATATCCTCTGGCAGCCCGAACTCCTTGGCGTACTCCGCAGCTGCCCGGTAGAACTCGCTATCTATCTTTCTATAAAACGACCTCTGAGCGGCTTCCAGACGATGGTCGCTGGGAAGATCATATTGTTTGGCCAGTTCGGCAGCCAGAGAATAATCCCCCTTCTTCATATTGGCATCGTATGCCGACTTCACCGCATCCTGAAGCATCGAGTTCGGAAGGCCCAGATCCGACTTGATCTTTGCTGCCTCTTTGTAGGCCCCTGCGTTCATCTTCTCTTTAAACCGTCTTGCGCCTTCTGCCAGCTTATCTTCTGCCATATAATCCTCCACCGCTATCTTTTGATTTTATCGATCCTTCAGTCGCTGATATTTCTGTCCCGGAGATTGGTAATGAATGCATACTGTGTGGTTGTAGGAAGCTTCCGGCGAAGCTCTCGCACATCGGGAAGGTAGATTACGATCTGCTTGTTCAGCGGCTTCTCTTTGCCCAGTATCTTGCTTACCATCTCCACCTCTGCCTCACCCTGAATGCGGGCTCCACCACTGCCGAAATCAGGGGACATCTCAATGAGCATTGGCAGCCTGAGGCGGCTCCACAGGAATCTTGGAACTGACTCGGAGATCAGCTTCAGCTCTGACTTGTCCATAATGAAAAAGGTGTTATCCTTTCCCCTGATTCCGGGCTTCTCCATTGCCAAGAGCTCGGTCAGATTGAGCCGCCTGTTTGGCAGGTGCTGATTCATCGTCTGGATGGTCTTGACCAGTATGTTCTTGTTTAATCCTCTTCCTTCTCCGGAAAACGCCATTGGAATCAATCTCTCTTCTTTTGACTTAAAGGTAATCGTTATCGATGTCTGAGAATGTATGCTGCACAGTGCTCTTCTTCAGGTTCAAGCACCTTCTGGCAGCTTTTGCCACATCATCCCTCAATTCCGCTGGGGCGTAGACGCCGAATCGCCAGGTGGCCCTCTGGGCTCTCTCCAGGATGCTGACCAGGGGGGAGACCATTCGCAGGGGTCTGGTCTCTTCCCCGACCAGGGCGGGAAAATTGCCTTCAGAGCTATCGGGCAGGGGTGGATTGTCCACCAAGATGCTGCCCTGATCCACTCCTGCCTCCGCAGCTATCTCCTGAGCGATGATCTTCTCGCTTACCCTCTGCAGCGAGGGCTCCAGGCGTTCCAGATCCACATAGACCGCTCTTTTGAATAGCTTGCGAGTTCTTATGCGAGAGGCCATCTCCGCGGGATAGCCATCCGCTGTATCCAGGGCGGTGAAAAGCTGGATGTCGTCCATCTCCTTCACCTTTGCGGCGCTGGATATGCCATCTTCTATCATCCTTCTGATGCCCGAGGAGATCATGCACTCGGATATGCGGCAGACGTGATGGTAGTAGACCGCGGGGTGCATGAGCAGCCGGGAGATGAGAAGCGACGTTGCTGCCTGCACCCCACCAGCTTCCACCGCCAGCTGGCCCTGGTGAAGGGTCATCTTCTGCAATAGTCTCAGCCGGTCTATCACCCCATAGGCCACGCCGGTATAGTGAGCGTCCCGGATCAGGTAGTCCATGCGGTCGACATCGATCTCGCCGCTCACGATCTGGCCTTTGCCCTGGCCGTGGATGAAGGATTGGATATCGGTTGGCTTGAGGCCGTGTCTATCCAACACCTCCCCCAGCTCTCCTTTTTTCAGAATCTCGATGACGCTCTCGTGCTCTGTTCTCAGAAAGGGGGCCAGGGCTGACTCTGTGGCATGAGAGAGGGGGCCGTGGCCTACGTCGTGCAGGAGGGCGGCAGCGCCCACAAGCAAGCGATCATCCTCATCCAGGCCGAGGTGATCGGTGAGGTGAAAAGCCATATGGTAGGCTCCCAGGCTGTGCTCGAAACGGGTGTGGTTGGCCCCGGGATAGACCAGGTTTGCCAGGCCCAGCTGCTTGATCCAGCGGAGCCTCTGCATCTGAGGGGTATTGGCAATCTCCAGGGCCAGGCCCTCCAGCTTGACGTAGCCATGCACCGGATCTCGGACCTCTGTCATCAAAGAAGCCTTTTTAAATCCTGAACCTTAAAAATCTTGGCTCTTCGCGCGTTCTCAACAAGAGGTTTTTCACTGAGAGAAAAGACAGCATTTTGTGCATTCTTCCGGGACGCCGCCAGTCGACTCTTTCTTTAAACATCTATCTCAATCCAATCGACCGGCAAAAATCGCTATAAGGTCGCCCCTCAATTGCCAGGTACATGAATATCCCAGACCATGCCCATGCCGCCAGGGCGAAGACTATGGTGAACACGAGAAAGAATGTCAGCATGATCAGCAGGCCAAGAACGAATAGCAGAATGGATATCGCTGCATATTTCAGGCGGGTGGTTTTGTCTATCTTCTCATACATCTGATTCCTTTGAATGGGGAATTGCAGGCTATCAACTTTGCGGAACTCTTTTTAAGCCCTTGGTACAAGGCCCTTGAGCTATGGGATCCGGCTTGACAGAACTGAAGGCAGAATATCAGGATAAAGAACAGGAATCGGGCAGCAAGAACCGCTACATCGTCCTGGTTTTAGTCCTGACCGGCGTCCTGATGGCCGTTCTCGATGGCTCAGTGGTCAGCATCGCCCTGCCCACCATAACCGAGCACTTCCGGGTGTCCATCGCCGAGTCCCAGATGATAATGACCGCCTATCTGGTGACTATAACGAGCCTGCTTTTGATATTCGGGAAGGTGGCTGAGCGGGTGGGAAAGGCCAGGCTCTTCATGCTGGGTCTGGCCCTCTTCACCTCCAGCTCTCTTGCCTGCGGCATCTCCACCAGCCTGGAGATGCTGGTCTTATGCCGGATATTTCAGGCTACTGGTGGGGCGATGATGTTCTCCATAAGCGCGGCGATAATATTCCTCGCCTTTCCCAAGAGCGAGCAGGGCCGGGCCATGGGCTACATCGGATCGACGGTGGCCATTGGCAGCATCCTGGGGCCAACTCTGGGAGGCTTCATAGTGGACCTCTTGGGCTGGAGCTACATCTTTCTGATCAACGTGCCCATAGGCATAGTCCAGCTCCTCCTCTCCACCAGATACCTGAGAATCGAGGAGACGAGATCCAAGAGCCTGGAGGTGGACTGGATAGGGGGCCTGACCCTGATCGCACTCATCGTCTCCATGATGACATTTCTCGGCCAGCTCTCTTATGGCTTTGCCCCGACGCCGCCCATACTCCTCCTGGCCCTGATCTTTGTCCTATCCCTCTC
Organism: Methanosaeta sp. UBA458; assembly: GCF_002496085.1. Lineage (NCBI taxonomy): Archaea > Methanobacteriati > Methanobacteriota > Methanomicrobia > Methanotrichales > Methanotrichaceae > Methanothrix > Methanosaeta sp. UBA458. The sequence continues at coordinate 12,807 of NZ_DAIK01000131.1, forward strand.
CGGATTCATAATCAACGAGTCCAGGCAGAAGTCGCCCCTGCTGGACCTTTCCATCTTCCGCTACCGGATGTTTGTCCTGCCCAGCATCAGCATGATCCTCTTTTTCGTGGCCAACCTGATGATAACCGTCCTCGGGCCGTTCTATTTTGAGGGGGTGAGGGGCTATACTGCTTCGCAGGTGGGACTGATCTTTCTTATCGTCCCTGCCATCACCGTCTTCGGAGCGCCCCTGACCGGTGCCGTATACGACAGGCACCAGTTCAGGTACCTGGCAGCTCTGGGAATGTCGATCATGGCCCTCTCCATGATCGCTCTGGGATTCCTGGCAATGGGTGTGACAACTGACATCAGACAGCTCTTGATCTGCTTCGTCTTCATAGGGCTGGGAGCGGCGTTCTTCCAGAGCCCCAACAATACCGAGCTGATGAGGGCACTGCCAGTCTCCAAGATCAACATCGCCTCCAGCTTCACCGCCACCATCAGAAACCTGGGAATGGCACTTGGAGTCTCCCTCTCCGGCCTTCTGGTCTCGCTGCAGATGGCCCAGGCCGGTTACTATGGGACCATATCCGATGCCGGCCCTGCGATCCTCGCAAGCAGCATAAGCCGTGTGATGATGATCGCAGG
>NZ_DAIK01000044.1:0-23642 GCF_002496085.1 Methanosaeta sp. UBA458
TTATCAATCAGGTGCTCTGCCTAGACAGTGGATCAAACCGGGATGGAACGATATTTAAAAAGCGAGGCGAACGAACTTGCTCATCCTGAGAGAGTCTGGCGGTAAATCCCTTGGAGAATGTTCTGTTTGGAGATTTGATGGCTTAGATGGTTCGGTTCAAGCAATCTTGCCAGATCGAGAATACGCTGTTTTTGGGAGAGGTCGATGGATTTTTTGAATGGAAACGAAATCTATCCAGCACACAAAGGACTCAAAGACCGCACCAAAGGATTATTGGGCTATCAAGAACTGGATTAACCTTTGCGAGGCCTTTGTGCTCTTTGTGGCTAAAATCCGTTATCTGTAATCCAATCAAACCGATCTACGACGAGTATGAACCAGGCTCCTCGCTATGTAGCACGGGTGAACTTTGAATCGCAAATTCTCTGTATCTTTTCGCCTCTGTGGTGAACCGCGATGCTCTGACCCAACCAGAGAGACGCAAAGGAACAAAGGCCATAATCTCTGCCGGATCTCACCCATATAATTCAACAAAGAGCCGATTTAAGAAACGGAGAAGATTCAGGCCCCTGCCCGGATCGCCTCCCTCCCCGCCGCCAGGGCTTCCTCCAGCCTCTCTGTATCCGGCCCGCCGCCCTGGGCCAGCCCCCGGCCTGCCACCGACGAGCAGAGCCGCTACTTTAAGCAGAAAGTTCTAACCTGTCCGGACGCCTTTATCCCATCAACTCACAATTATCCATGCTTTTGCAATTTTAATACTAATATTTTTAAACCTCTTCTCCAGCGCTTTAATCCCATAATCGTTTAATCAGTGATAGCTCCTGAGATCCTTATCGCGGTCTCAGTTACCACTACGAAGCGACCGGATAGATCCGATTCATCCAGGGAAAGGACCTTTTTCATCATCGATATCTTATCGGATGGACCACAATAAGCGCTGCGAAGCAATATAATCCCGCGATGAGGCAATTTCATTCGAAAGATCATATCTCCAAAATCCTTATCCATGGTTACTACTATGCGCCCTTCTGTGCAGGCTTTTTCAAGGATGCGTTCGTCTTCCCACCCCCGGCAATCCTCGAAAGCAGAAGATGCATCATGATTATTTTCGCGCAGCCAGCGCACGACAGAAGGTCCCACACACTCATCCACCAGGAATCGCATCTAAACGGCCTCAGCGCCGAGGGGAACAAAAGAGGCATCCTGCAGGCTCTTAGAGGCAAAGAGGAGACAGGCATATATGTCGTCCTTTGCCAGGCCGGGATATTCTTCCAGAATCGCCTCCATACTGATGCCATGAGCCAGGAGTCCAAGGATGTACTCCACTGTAAGTCTTGTACCTCTGATGACAGGTTTGCCCACCATTATCTTGGGGTTTATAGTTATCCTTTCCAACAGCTCTTCGTTGTTCACAATGATGCTATTTGATGCTCTTTTGATATAAATGTAAGGACCGCCAAAAATATGCTGATCGCTCGCCATAAAATCTGATCATCAGCGAGCATTCAGAGAGGGAAAATATTAATAAACGGAGAAAATCAGGCCCCAGCCCGGATCGCCTCCTTCCCCGCGGCCAGGGCTTCCTCCAGCCTCTCTGTATCCGGCCCGCCGCCCTGGGCCAGCTGGGGCCTGCCGCCGCCCCCGCCGCCCAGTGCTTTGGCTGCTGCCTTGATTATGCTCCCCGCCTTGACGCCCTTTGAGAGGCCAGACTGGCCCACGGCTGCTACCAGCTTTCCGGTCTTCGAACCCAGCAGGGCCACGCAGTCCTCTTCTGCCAGTAGAGCCGCGGCCTTGAGCAGCTCATCGATATCCGCATTGCCCATCTTCTGCACAATGACCCGCAGGCCGTCTATGGTCTCCGCCTCGGAGACCAGGGTCTTCAGCCTGGCAGCAGCCAAATCCTCTTTCAGCCGCTCGATCTCCTTTTGCTGCTCCTTCCACTCCTCGAAGAACCTCTCCGCAGTCCGGGGGAGCTGCTCATTTGGCACCCGCAGGATGCCTGCCGCACCGGCCAGCAGGTCGTCCCTGGCCTGAGACGCTCGCACAGCCGCCTCTCCGGCAGCAAACTCTACCCTCTCCACCCCGTCTTGGACTCTCTCCGCCCTCAGGATCTTGATCATTCCTATCATGCCGGTATTGGTGACATGAGTCCCTGCGCAGGCCTCAATGTCGCTTCCCACCCGCACCACCCGGATGAGCTTCCCCGGCGGCACACCGCCCTGGTAGAGCTCGAAGCCGAAGAGCTTCTCCGCCTCGGTGCGGGGGAGAAACTGGGTGTCCACCGGGACCAGCTCCATCACCCTGCGGTTGGCCTCCAGCTCTATCGCCTTCAGCTCAGCATCGGTGATCCTCTTGAAGTGAGATATATCCAGCCGGGCCCGGTCCTCGCTCTTCTGGGCCCCCGCCTGCCATATGTGCTTGCCCAATACCCTTTTGGCCGAGTCGTGTACCAGGTGCGTGGCGGTATGATGCCGGGCATGGGCCAGACGGCGAAGCATGTCCACCTTTCCCTTAACGCGATCCCCTTTGGCCAGGCAGCAGGGCTCGGCCAGCTTATGCAAGACCACATCCCCTGACTTCTGGACGTCTGTTACCTGGAACAGCTGCCCATCCTTCTCCAGGGTGCCATGATCAGCAGGCTGGCCTCCACCCTCCGGGTAGAGAAGCGTCCGGTCCAGGATGGCCGACCCCTCCACCACATCCAGAACTTCTGCCTCGAACTCCTCCTCGAAGGGATTCTCATAGAATAGCAGCTCCGTCTTGCCCGGTATGGGGGGGTTTTTCTCCTCCTCCGGCTCCGCTCGGATGTGCTTTTTCGCGACCAGTGAATAGAAGTTGTCCGGCAGGTCCACCTGAGCCCCCATCTGTACCGCTGCCTCGCGGGCGATCTCCGGAGGGATGCCGTGCGTATCATAGAGGGCGATCATCTCCGAGAGGGGCACAGGCTCCTTCTTCTTCAGATAGCTTTCCGCCGTCTTCCGGACCAGACGCATGCCCTTCTCCAGGGTCTCGGCATACTTCTGCTCCTCCTGGTCCAGGATCTCCCTGATGGTAGCGAAAGACTCCTCCCAGTCTGGATAATCCAGGCGTGAGATCTGAAGCTGGACCAGGTCGGCCAGGGGCAGCCGCAGGCCCAGCTCTTTCATCAGCCGCAGAGTGCGGCGAATTACCAGCCGGGAGAGGTAGCCGCCCTTAACATTGGAGGGGATGATACCGTCTCCCAGCATATAGGCCAGGCAACGGGTGTGGTCGACCACCGCATAGACCCGCTCCATGGGAAGAATGGCCTTCTCCAGCCGCCCGGGATCAATGCCTATGCTGCCTGCGATCTTCGCCCGCAGGTCAGACATACTGTACTCGTCCAGGTCCACCATTCCAGCCAGGCGGGCGTTCTGGGCGAAGATCTCCGCATACTCCGGGTCATCCAGGTTGTGCTCTACGCCAGCCAGGTCTGCCACCTGCCTTACCAGGTCAGGGAATATGGCGTCATAGATGGTGGGAGCACCATTAGAGGCCCAGACAAACCTCTCCAGGCCGTAGCCGGTGTCAACGATATAGTTTTTCATCTTTTCATAGCGCTCGCCCTTGATCTCTACAGCGCCCGCAGGCGCGGCCACCAGATCCATGAACACCAGAGTGGCCAGCTCCAGGCCGCCCACCATAACCTCCACGCTCGGCCCGGCATTGCCCCCACCGGCCCAGGGATTCTCCTTGTAGGTCACCGCCAGAGGATCCATCCCCAGGCCAACGAGCAGCTCGTCACAAAGCCGCACAGTCCGGTCCTTCCAGTAGATCTCCCTATCCGGGGTGTTGAATACGTGGTGGGCCATCATCTCAAAGGTAGTGAGATGCCGCCCGCTCCGCCCCACTGAATCCAGGTCGTCTAAACGGATGCAGGGCTGGCTGATGGTCAGGGGGTTGGCTGGCGGCGGTACCTGCCCTGAGGTAACAAAAGGCTGAAAATCGGCGATGGAAGCAATGGTCAGATAGATGTCATCTCGCCACCTGGCCGCCACCGGATACCTCTTGATCCGGGTATGCCCCCGGGCCTCGAAGAAGCCCAGATAATGCTCGCGCATTTCATCCAGGCTATGCTGGCGCTTGAATATGGGAGAGCCAATGAAGGTATAGGGATCACAGGGCGGATCACCGCAGGTCTTCCTGCTCCCGTCCCTGGTCCAGAAGAATTTGCCGCATTTCTCGCACTTCTTATGATGGAATCCTTCCTCAATGAAGAAGTCCAATCGATATTCGTCCTCGGTGAACATGGCACATCAGCTTTTGCCGGGAGAAGGACGAGGATTGCTAAAAGGTTTTCCAAATGGCCAGACATTGCTGACCATCAGAATAATCTCTCGAATCTCGCCTCTAGTTCACCCTCATGACCTTCAGCAGGGAGACCACTGGCACTCCGGCGATCTCTTCAGTGCCTTTCTTGTCGATCAGGACGGCGATGGCATTGATCCTTGCCCCGTGCTCATCCAGATATTCCACTGCTTCCTCCAGGGTCTGACCGGATGTCACCACGTCATCGACGATGATGCAGTCCTTGTCCTGGACATCGGAGAAGTTGGAGCTCAGGTTGCCCTTGGCCCTCTTGTTCTCCTGGGCGATCATCTGTTTGCTGGGGGTGTAAACGGCCAGCTCCGCTGCCAGGTCGTTTGCCACCATGCTGGCAATTGGCAGGCCGCTCAAAGCGATTCCCACCACCACATCCACGCTGCTCTCATTGGCATCCAGGGTCTCATAGATGATGTCGGTCATGGCCTCGGATATGTGGTTGAGCCTGAAGGCGCTTCGGCCTATGGCCGACCAGTCCACCGATATATCCTTGGGGCCGGGGGAGGTGCTCGTCTTCTCGGCATGGGTTAAAAGCCAGGTCACCGTCTCTCCGGATACATTCAGCTCCTCAGAGATCTGACCCTCTACCAGTCCTTCTGCCTTAAGTTCCGTTGCCTTCTTCATCAAATTTTCAATATTTTTCATCTCATACACCTTTTCTTCTTTCGGGCGGGAGTTCCGCAATCAGGACATGCTTCCCCCTCGAATCTCTGGCCGCAGCCCTGGCACCTCTGGACATATTTACGCTCTTTCTTTATCCGGGGCTGGCCGATGGGCTCGATCTTCAGGCCGAGGTGAAGAGCGACGTTTTGCAGAGCATAGTCGTCGGTAGCGAGAGTAGCATTATACTCCAGTGCCTTGGCCAGGACCTCCAGATCGGCCGCAGAGAGAGAACGAATGTCCCCCGTCTGTTCAGCCGCATCTCTGGCCGCTTTCAGGGCAATAGTGGTGGGGCTCTCCACCCGGGTCTCATATATATGGAGCCGGGACCTTGCTCTTATATCCTTTAGCTCCGCCTCCACCGCCGGGACGGTGATCAGCTCCCCTTCTGGCCTCTTGCCCCAGATGAACACCGAAGCGTCCGCTACGGTCATACACATGCAATTGCTCTTCTTGTTTATAGTACTTGGACTTTTCCCGGACCAAAACGCTATTATCATATAATGAGGTCTGGAAATCCGATGGCCAAGAAAGAGAAAAAGTCTGGCAGAAAGGATGAGCGAGGGCTGGCAGCGGAACAGAATAAGATGACGGCGCCAAAGGAAACGGAGACGAAAACGAAAAAAGAACCGCCCAGGCCTAAGACAGCTGCCGACAGGAAGAAAGACCGCCGGGATGGGATAGTGAAGACAGTGTTCGCCGCCGCTCTGGGAGTCCTGGCAGGCTTTGCCTGCTACTATATTGCCAGCACCACGGGCGAGAATCCATGGGAGATAGGCGAATTCCCCTGGCATTTCATATTGCTATCAGTAATCCTGGTCACCTCTCTATTCCAGAGGGTCGCCTATCCCCTGCTGAAGATAGATGCAGCCAGCTTCAAGACCAAAGACTGGCTATACGTGGAGTTCATTGTAGTTGACCTCTGGCTGGTCACATGGACAATACTGCTCAATTGAGGTAGAACATGAGGATAGCTATCATCAATCGCGACCGATGCCAGCCGAGAAAATGCTCTAAAGAATGCGAATACTTCTGCCCGCCGGTCCGCACGGGCGACGAGACCATCGTGTTTGCAGATGGCAAGCCCCTCATTACTGAGAACCTCTGTGTTGGCTGTGGAATATGCGTACGCAAATGCCCCTTTGGAGCCATCACCATCACCAATCTGCCCGAGGAGATGGAGGATCCAGTTCATAGATACGGCCAGAACGGCTTTGCCCTTTATGGCTTGCCTGTGCCGATCGAGGGAAGGGTCACGGGTCTTTTGGGCCCCAACGGCATAGGAAAGAGCACGGCGATATCCATTCTCTCCGGTATTCTCCGGCCGAACCTGGGCAAAGACGCATCCTGGGAGGAGGCGCTACAGCGCTTCTCCGGCTCCATCCTGGGAGACTATCTGAAGAAGGTGGTGGATAAGGGGATCAAGACCTCTTATAAGCCTCAGTATGTTGATCGCATCCCAAAGAGCTATTCAGGCATGGTTTCGGGCCTCTTGGAAAAGACTGATGAGAGGGGCGCCCTGGCCGAACTGACGGGGACTTTGGGCATATCAAAGCTCATGGACAGAGACATCTCCAGCCTCAGCGGCGGCGAGCTGCAGAGGGTGGCCATCGCAGCTGCGGCGGCAAAAGACGCTGATTTCTACTTCTTCGATGAGATCAGCCCGTACCTTGATATCCACCAGCGCATCAACTCCGCCCGCATACTGCAGAGCCTGGCTAAAGATAAGGCGGTGATGGTGGTTGAGCACGACCTGGCCCTGCTCGACCTCCTGGCGGAAAACGTTCATCTCATCTATGGCGTTCCCGGTGCTTATGGCGTGATAACCAGGCCCAAAGGGGTGCGGGTGGGCATCAACCAGTACCTTCGCGGCAACCTGCCCGAGGAGAATGTTCGCTTTCGCGACACCGCCATCAACTTCGAGGTACATGCCCCCCGAATAGAGAAGGAGATCCCATCCCTCATTGCCTATGACGCTTTTGCCATGAAGTATTCTTCCTTCCGGCTGGAGGCCGAGGCGGGGATCATCCGCCGGGGCGAGGTGGTGGGGATCTTGGGGCCCAATGGAATTGGGAAGAGCACTTACATCAAGATCCTGGCAGGAGTGGAAAAGCCAACAACTGGCAGCTTTGAAAGCCAGCTGAAGATATCCTATAAGCCCCAGTACCTCAAAGCAGACACTGAATTGACCGTAGAGGGCATGCTGAGGGGATTGACGCACGGATTTGACAGCAGTTACTATCAGGCAGAGATCCTCAGGCCCATGGGCATCGAGCCCCTCTTAGATAAGATCCTCTCTGAGCTCTCAGGCGGGGAGCTGCAGAGAGTGGCCATAACTGCCTGCCTCAGCCGGGAGGCGGACCTCTATCTACTGGACGAGCCTTCCGCCCATCTGGACGTGGAGCAGAGGATGCTGGCCGCCAAGGTCATGAGAAGGTTCGCCGAGTCCACTGAGAAGACTGTACTGGTGGTGGATCATGACATCTATCTGATCGATCTGCTCAGCGAGCGCCTGATGGTCTTCGATGGCGTTCCTGGAATCCTCGGTGTGGCCCATACCCCGCTGGAGATGCGCGAGGGGATGAACGCCTTCCTCAAAGGGATCGGCATAACCTTCCGGCGCGATGAAGAGACCCGCAGGCCCAGAGTCAACAAGCCGGAATCCAGGCTGGACAGAATGCAAAAAGAGCAGGGAGAATATTATTATCAGATTGAAGAAGCATGAAGTGAATGGAGAATGAGAGAATTCATCCGCAGGAATAATCCATTCAACCGCCATTTCGTGCGCAACCTGGAAGCGGGAACACTGCTGGAGATATTCCTGGTAACAGCGGTATGCTCCGTCCTGGGAATACGCTTCTTTCTCGCCCTAACAGGATATCCGAGCCTTAGCCCGGGGCATTTGCATATCGCCCATGTCCTCTTGGGCGGCGTGCTGATGATGATTGCTCTGGTCATCAATCTGGGCTACATCAACAAATCAGCCAACTATCTGGTGGCGGTGATTGGAGGCCTGGGATTTGGCGCATTCATCGATGAGCTGGGCAAGTTCATCACCGGGGATAATGATTACTTTTTTCAGCCCACAGTGGCCCTGATCTACATAATATTCGCCCTTTTGTACCTGGCAATTCAGACCTTCATCCATAAGCCAAAGCTCACCGAGCAGGAGAGGCTGGTAAATGTACTGGAGCTGGCAAAGGAAGCGGTCTTGGAGGATCTGGATCATCTGGAGAGGAGAAAAGCCCTGGCTCTGCTAAAGGAGAGCTCCCAGAATAATCCAATGACTCGAGCCCTGCAGGATCTTCTCCATAGCACCGATAGCGTGCCCATGCCCAAGATCGACATCTACACCGCCACGAAGTATCGTATGCGCAGGTACTACCGGAAGCTGATCAAAAAGAGCTGGTTTATAAGAGTGGTTATGGCCTTCTTCATCCTCCAGTCCATCTTCACCCTGGGCCTTGACTTCATGCTCATTTACCTCAGGCTTAACTCGGAGAAAGGTTTTGAAGCCATATTTCCCAGCCTATCGTTCTTCGATCTGGCCGGACTGGCTGCAGCCACCCTATCCTCCATCCTGGTCATCTATGCCATTATTAAGATGAAAAGCTCCCGCCTGGAGGCCTACAGGATATTCAAGAACGCTATCCTTGTGCAGATATTCATAGTGCAGGTCATCCTCTTCTATCTGACACAATTTATTGCCCTGCTGGGCCTGGCCGGCAATATCTGCATACTTTTAGTGCTCAACTACATGATCATTCAGGAGACCAATGCCAGCAGAGGCCCGGAGAATTCCGTATGAAGATATCAGCCGGGGATCATTTCTTCCACTTGATCTTATCTCCTTTGGACTTCAGCACGTCTCCCCTTTCCAGGATCCGGATCAATTCCATAAAGACATCCCTTCCGTCAACCATCAGGTTTACATCATGCTCATCCTTGCGCAGCATGCAGCTCTCGATGAACTCATCCAAGCTCATCTTCTTGTCAGACGGTGGCGTCGCTAGCTTCTCTATCAACAATCCCAGGGCAGATATCTGCTGATATTCATCAGGATACATGTCGATGAACTCTTCATCCATATCGCTTACCAGCGGAGCGGTGAACTCGTCCACATAAAGGCCGATGGATCTGGATAAGTAGTAATCCGCATTTAGCACGAGCTCATCGGGCTCTGTATCGAAGTCACCCGGATCGGCAGGAATCTCCAGCAGCGGATCGTCCAATTTGTCGCCAATGGGCTCTCCCACAATTATGCCATTTAGGGATAGAACGGAATGAGCGAAGCTCTGGGCCTTTCCTGAGCGCAGCAAATAGTTCAGCCATGCATCTACGTTGAAATCCAAAGGTTCGCTCTCTTCTGAAGTATCCTCCGAATTCTCCTCTGAGGATTCTTCCGAAAGCTCTTCCGGAGACTCGATCTCATCGCCCTCGCATTGGGCTAAAATCTCATCCCTTATCTTCATCATCGTCGGGTCTAGCTCTTTTAAGAAGAGCTCATCGAACTCCTCAGGGGTGCTGCTCTGGGAAAGCGCGCTCTTTATCAACGACAGATCGTGCTCATAATCGCTGATATCCTCTGCCATCTCCTTGAGCCGGCTGTACCTGCCGCGAAGGCAGAATTGCTCATCTGAATCCATAACCAGGTAGGGCTTTAATTCAACTCTAATTCCCGCATCGCTGAGGAAAGTGCGAATATTAGCGGCCTCATCCTCATCATACTCTCCAAGGAAGAACATGGATTGCTGTAGTATTCAACTGGTTAAAAACTTCACGGAAAAATAGGAGGGAGGGAAAGTCGAGAAGGGTAATGAGGTAGGAGGAAAACGCCTATCGACTTTCACCGTATTCTATATAGTAATTTAACGAGATATATAGCTTTCGACGTAGACGATTCGCCTAAACCATCTCATCAAGCTCTTTCTTCAGCTTGGCATATGTCACCCGCAGATGCTCAGATATCACCCTGGTATCAGATAAGACGGGCATGAAGTTGGTGTCTCCATTCCAGCGTGGGACGATATGCATGTGAATGTGGTCGGCGATCCCTGCACCGCCCACAATTCCCATGTTAATTCCCAGGTTGAATCCATCAGGACGCATGGTCCTTCTCAAGAGCTCCACTGCCAGATCAGCAAGCTCCATCATCTCCCGACGCTCATCATCCGTCCATCCGGCGAGAGTCGAGGTATGCTTAAACGGAACCACCATCATATGACCATTGTTGTATGGATAGGCATTCAGGATGATGAAGTGATTTTTGCCGCGGTGCAATATGAGGTTCTCTTCGTCCCTGTTCTCCCCAGGTTTACTGCAGAATATGCAGCCCTCCGGCTTCTTGCCGAGGATGTAGTCGATCCTCCAGGGTGCCCATAAATCTTCCATATCATTTCGCCCCATTCTCAAAGACGATCTTCCTTCCCACCACTTTAGGATTCCCCTCGATGAACATCTTTATCGCCCTGGGATAGGCCCTGTACTCTGCCCTCTGGATCCTGGCCTTTAGACTCTCATGGGTATCGTTCCTCTTCACCGGCACCGGCATCTGATAGATGATCGGTCCGTGATCGACATCCTCATCGACGAGATGAATGGTGGTGCCAGTCCACATCACTCCATGCTCCAGGGCCTGGCTGAAGGCATCCAATCCCCGGAACGAGGGCAAGAGAGCAGGATGTATATTTAAAATTCTATTTTTATAATGGCGAACGAATCGAGGTGACAGGATCCTCATATAGCCGGTGAGAACCACCAGGTCCACCCCTGCCCCCTCCAGATGCGACACGAGCTGTTGGTCATACTCCTCTCGACTCCTTCCCGCTGGATCCAGATACATATGACGAACACCAAACTCTTGAGCGATCCGGAGGGCTCCAGCGTCCGGCTGATCGGCTAGGACTATTTTGACCTGGGCAGGAAGATAACCATCCCGCTCCGCCAGCAGAATGTAGCGAAGGTTCTCTCCTCTTCCGGAGGATATGATGCCAATGGTGGCGGTCAAATCGATGGCTCACTTCCCAAGGGTGATCTCAATCGCGGATACATTGGTTGCCCCCCGGTCGGTGTCGAGGGTCTCGGTGGAGATATAAATTCCCATCACCCTAACATCAGGCAGAAATCTAGACCTTGAGACCTCTGCCACATCCACCGCCCTGGAGATCGCCCGCCCTCTAGCCATGATTCGGACATCCTTGGCGCCGCTGTTGAACTGGGTTACCACTGCCAGCACATAGTTCATCACAGGCTTATTGCCGACGAATACGACCTCATCTTCCGCCATTGGCTCATCACCTTAAAAATTAAATTGCACTATTCTATGATATCATAGATAAACCTGCTGATTAGAGATTACAGATATCTGCCTCGCGCTTTTATCTCCTTCACCCTCTTTAGAACTGCTTCTCCGAGGGGATAAACCTCCAAGTAGCCGGCCTTGAAGGCCTCTATCAGCTCTTCAGGTCGATCGTGGGTGCTCTCCAGAGTCTGGAAATAGACGTGCACATCCACCCCCTGGGCCTCAGTGGACCTCTCAATAAAGGAGAGGCCAAAGTCGATCAAGCAGATATCCCCCTCAACTAGAATCATATTGGAGGTGGTCAGGTCCCCGTGAATGATTCCCCCTTGGTGCAGCCTTCCCACCATCTCCCCCACCTTGCGGGAGAGATCCGGATTTATCACATCCTTGAGCTTATCTCCCCGGATATGCTCCATCTTCAGCTCAAAGCGGGATATATCGCAGATGATGGGTGTGAGAACGCCATGCCTCCGGGCATCAGAGGTGATCCTCGCCTCCCTGATAGTCCTCTCCTGGCGGATTCGCTCGTCCAAGGCAGGCAGGCGGTAGCTCTTGGGAAGCCGCCACTTCCTGACCACTCCGTCCTCCAAGGTTATGACCGCCTCTGCACCTCTTCCAATCTCCATGCTCATTTTATCTCCATGCAGTCTCCGTCTTCTTGCCCATTCCATCTGTATGCACCGATCAATTCTATTTGCATCCAGTCAGCTCCAATTGTCATCTGCGCCGATCGATTTCTATCCGGTCAGGTCATCCCTTTTCTTCCAGGCCTTGATCAGCCCCAAGCAGCCGGTGATCATCATATCTCCCGCCGGAGCTGCCGCCACCGCCCCTTTTAAAGCCTCGCAGGAGAGGAAGCTCTCCCTTCGGGGTCCAGTGATCAGAATCGACCGGACCCCATCCGGCAGGCTGCCTATATAAGAACCATGACCTCCATCGTCGAACACCTCACCCTCCTCCAGCGTTCCCCGGCAGAGCTTCTGGGTAAACTCCCTCACCTTTTCCCCTTTCATGCTCGAGGTATGATGCTCGAAGACGGCACAGATCCTTCCCTCTGACAGGATGGCAGCTATAGTATGGCTGTTTCCAAAGTTGATGATCAATGCCGGGTCCTCAATCCGCGGGTCGAGGGCGGCACCGAAGATAGCTGCAGGACCGGTGTCCATTATAAAGGGCTCAAATCCCTCTTTTATCAAGGTATCCCGCACTGCCACCATCCTGGTCATCTCCTGCGGGCACTCTTTAAAAGTGAAATCATCCAGGCTTCCGCCCGAACGGATGGCTGCGACCATATGCTCGAACCGGACCTGGCGGTTTGGCTTGCCGGGAGAGTAGCCGTGGTCCTGTACCGCCACGGCAATATCCTTAGGCAGAGATATGTCGAATAGCTGGAAAGCCCGCTGAAGAGAGGGAATGTCGATGTCTCCCGTCTCTACGATTTCTGCTGATGCCGGTGCATCCTCCTGGATGATAACTCCCAAGGCCTCAACCTGGCCCAGGTCATTATTAATGGTGGCTGCGGCTGAGGGGGTGGCAAAAACCCTCAGTCCCGCTGCCAGGTGCCACCTCACTGCCATGGTGGAGGCTCCGCCCCCCATGATGGGGCCATGCAAAAAAATGTCCCGTCCCGCCATCCTGGCCCGGCTAATCCTGTTTCCAACAATCATGGTCTGACTGGGCAGAACCATCTTGGTCGAGCCCTCGATGGGCACCCCCTCCTGGTAAAGCAGGATGTCTTGAGTCCCTGCCCCAACGTCAACCGCTAAGAGCGTCATAGATCATTCCTTCCCCTAGAGAGCTTTTGTCTGGTCCCAATTGGATGGGCTACGGGAAAAATTTTATCCTCGTCCAGAGAGGAATGGACATGATCTTAGATGTGGTGGTCGCGAGCACGTCTCGCTATACTAAGTTCGGCTCGGTTCGGGATCCGGATAGGGCAGAGGACCTGTCCGGGAAGGTGATACTGGAGAAGATAAGGACGGCAGGGTATACAGGCAACTACCTGCTCATCCCGGACGGCGTAGAGCCCATCCAGCGTGCAATTAAGACGAGCAGCGCTGATGCCATGGTGATCTGCGGCGGCACAGGACTCACCGCTTTGGACCTAACCATAGAGGCTGCAGAGCCGCTCTTTGAAAAGACGCTCCCGGGGTTTGGGGAGATCTTTCGTTGGCAGAGCATGAAGGAGGTTGGAACCCGGGCCATGCTAACCCGGGCAACAGCCGGAGTCTTTATGAAAAAACCAATATTCTGCTTGCCAGGCTCTCCCGGGGCGGCTCGCTTGGGAATGGAACTCATATTAGCAGAGATCGAGCATATCCTGAAACATGTGATGGAGTAGGGGAAAAATAATATTAATCGAATCAAAAACTATTGCCCCGGAGTAGCCTTTTATATCATTAGTACACTAATAAGCACATAGAGCTAATCACGGAGACTTGGCCAATGGAGACAGAGATTCCAGTGCGAGATATCATGACCCGACCGGTGATCACCGCTGACGCCGATCTAGATGTATTGAGCGCTGCCAAAAGGATGGGCTCGGCCAATGTGGGAAGTCTGATAATTGTATCCCGAGACAAAACCACAGGCATTTTAACGGAAAGGGACCTGGTCAGGAAGGTCATAGCCCAGGGGGTTGATCCCAGAAATCTGAAGGTGAGGGAGATCATGAGCTCACCTGTAACTGCAATCGAACCCGATGCAAGCATAAGAGATGCAGCCAACCTCATGCTCCGGGCAGGAGTAAAACGGCTGCCTGTTATCCTCAAGGGCAAGCTGATGGGCATAATCACAGATACCGACCTGGTCTCTGGCTGTTCCGTCGGATTGAATGATATCTTAAGCGATCTGTTGGAGATGCACCGGGAGAACATTCATTTCGAGCAGCCCCGAGGAACTGTGAGCGGAATCTGCGAAGTCTGCGGCCAGCTATCAGATAATCTGGAAAACGTGAATGGCGAGTTGCTCTGCTGGAGCTGCAGGGACGGAAATCGATAGCCTTAGAATGACTGCGATATGGCAAATTGCAATATGGCAATCGCGGGACAGCAGGGGAGTCGGAATGCTAGTCGAAGACATTTTCTCTAGAGATCCTCTTTATGTGGAGGACTCCACCTATCTGACCAAAGCGCGTCAGTTGATCAGAGACAACCATGTGCGGGGACTGCCGGTTGTGGATAGCAGAGTCCAGGTTTTAGGGGTTATAACCTCACAGGATGTGCTTCGGATTACCTCGACCAAATCAAATGTTACAGTCTCAGGATTTAAAGTTCAGGTACCTGCAGTGACGGGTGATACTGATGTGCTTGATGCGGCAAGGATCATGCTCAAAGAGAAGAGCAACCTGCTTCCAGTGGTCGAATCCCAGGAAGATAAAACTCTAAGAGGTGTTGTAACAATAATTGATATATTCAAGCATTTAGATATCTCTAAAGTTCCAAAAAAACCGATTGGCGAGATCATGAGCACCAAGGTGGTAACCGCCCGCCTGGACGAGCCGGTGACCAAGGTCTGGGACCGGATGGTGGAACGAGATTTTACCGGTCTGCCAATGGTGAGGGATGAGAAACCCATGGGAATTATCACGAGATTCGATATCCTGAAGAGAGGCTGGGCCAGGATCAGCAAAGAGAGCGAGACCAGACCGGTGGAAAGAATGCAATTGCCGGCTGAGAAGCTGATGAGCTCTCCTCTCTACAGCCTTGGGCCGACGGCCAGCGTTGCCGAGGCCATAGAGCTGATGCTCAAGCACGATGTGGGCAGGGTATCGGTGGTAGACGAGGGAAGGATTATGGGGATAGTGGATAGAAGCGATCTGATCAAATGTTACCTGGGGGAGTGAAAATGAGCAATGGTCCAACTAGTGGAAAGGAGATAACGAGGATACCGCAGAGGAACGATAGAATGCCAAGAGCTCCGGGCTCAGGAGAGAGGGGACCGCTGCAGTTCGACTCCAGGCATGCCAAACACATCAGCGAGGTGCTGAGCGCAGCATCGCCGGACGTGGTCACAGTCCCGCCTACTACCACCATCATGGGGGCCATAAAGACCATGACCTTCTACGGCTTCTCCAGGCTTCCCATCGCAGATGCAGGCACAAAAAGGCTGCTTGGCTTTGTGACATCGGTGGATGTAGTGGACTTCCTTGGCGGAGGGCTTCGGCACAACCTTCTGCAGGAGAAGTATCAGGGGAATATCTTCACCGCCATTAATGCAGATATAAGGGAGATAATGAGCAGCAAGCTCATCTATGCCAGCGAAAACACCTCATTGCATGATGTCTTGAAGCTGATGTATGAGAAGAACGTGGGCGGCCTTCCGATAGTGGATGAGGATTCCCGCATCAAGGGAATAATCACCGAGGAGGACTTCGTGCGCTCTTGTCGAGGGGTGGATACGGGCCTTGTGGTTGAATCCTTCATGAGCCCCAATGTTGTAACTGCACCCGCTCAGACCACCATCGAAAAGATGACCAGGATGATCATCCAGAAGGGCTTCCGAAGGATGCCTGTGGTGCAGGATGGCGTTCTCATGGGCATGGTGACCGCATCGGACATAATGAAATACCTGGGCAGCGGTGATGCATTCGAAAAGGTGGTTACGGGCGACATCGGCGAGGTGATGAACCAGCCCATAAAGAGCCTGATCAAGAGAAGCTTAATCACCATCGAGAAGAAGATGGACCTGGGCCATGCGGCCAGAAAGATGATGGACAACGAGATTGGATCGATGCCCGTAATGGACAGGGGTTCATTAGCAGGCATTCTGACAGAAAGAGATTTCGTGAGGGCCTTAGCTGAGAACAGAGGAATACTGCCATGATCATAAAGAAAGTCAAAGACTACATGAGCACCCCCGTAAATGTCATCGAGCGGAACGAGCCCATTCAGAGAGCAAGGAACCTGATGTTCAAGTACTCCATCGGCAGGCTTCCGGTTATGGATAACGGCAAGCTGGTGGGCATAGTCACCAAATACGATATCACCAACCGGATCAGCCAGGCAGCCCCAGAATGGAGGAGGAGGCCCATAGACAAGGTCCCAATCCAGGTGGTCATGACCGAGAAGCCGATAACCATATTCCCTGATGCCACCATGCCCCAGGCAGCGGAACTGATGATCGAGAACGATATAAGCGGCCTGCCGGTGGAAAAGGACGGAGAGATCGTGGGCGTGATCACCTCCAGGGATATGGTGAGACACTTCTCCGAGCAGGATATATCCTCAACTGTGCAGGAGCTGATGAGCAAGAACATCCTCAATGTTCACCGCCACCATACCATAGGCCATGTTCTGGAGGAGATGAATGTGCAGGGGATCAGCCGGGCCCTGGTCTATGAGGATAACAGGACTCCTGTAGGCATAGTGACCCGCTCAGGCCTTACGTTCTCTGATATCATGGGGCCGAAGGATGATATGGAGACCAAGAACATCAAGATGACCCGGAAGGAGAGCACTGCGGGCAGAAAACAGAATCGATATGTAAGGCAGATGCCCTTCGTGGCCGAGGATGTCATGACCTCGCCCATACTCAGCCTGACCCCGGAGACCAATGCGGTCGAGGCCAGCAAGACTCTTGCAGAAAAGCATATCATCGGCATGCCGGTGGTAAAGGACAATGATGTGGTGGGCTATTTCTCAGCCGATGAGATCATAGCGGAGATTGGCAGGTGGAAGTGATGCAGGTTAAAGACATTATGACAGAGCCCGTTACCATCGATAAATCGGAACGGTTGGGCCATGCGCTGGATATAATGGAGAAGAACGATCTGCGCAGGCTTCTGGTGACAAATAAAGGCAAGATAGGCGGAATAATCACTACCAGACAGATTGCCCGCGTTCTTGGTGCCCGAAAATCCCTGGGCATGCCGGCCTCCTCTCTGCATGTGGCATCAGCCACTCAGGATAGCGTTATCAAGGTCCTGGCGGACATGGACATGTTAGATGCCATGCTCCTCTTGCAGAAGACATCGGTGCTGGTGGCAGTGGACGGCGAGAAAATCCTGGGCTGGGTCAGGCCGAGGGAGATCCTGGAGAAGGCCAATGTGAGCGGCCTGGCCTCCGAGGCCATGAGGTATCCCCTCACCGCGAACCCCAACGATCGTCTGGTTCATGCCCGGCGCACAATTCTGGATAGAGACGTGGGAAGGCTTCCCGTGGTCGAAGCAGGACGTCTGGTGGGGATATTAACAGAGGGAGATGTGGCCAAAGCCCTGCGAGCCTTCAGGGATCTCAATGACACCGCCAGCAAGCAGCATACTCGCATCTACAACATACTGGTCTCTGATGTGATGACCCATGATGTCAAGTACGTCTACACCGATACCCCTCTGGAGGAGGTAAAGAGCATAATTCTCTCGGATAACATAGGCGGCCTGCCCGTGCTCAACCACAGAGAAGAGGTAGCGGGCATGATCACCAGGAGGTCCATACTGGATTATCTGGTGAGGACTGGATGAATCTGCAAAGGATTGCAGATAAACTGGGAATAACTGTAGATCGGCTGCAAAGCCTGCAAGATACGAAGATATCTGAATCAAGCTGGCCCGAGCCTCAACTGCTGAGATTTGATAAGGAGATCTCAGGGGTTGAGGCCGGGACGGTGATTTTTAAAAACGGAGAAATTGTCTGGGGCTACCCCAGCATCCGCCGTCCTCTGATGCTTGAAGCGGGGATAAAACGTCATTTTATCGATTCTGTGGCAGTGGAGGAGAAGATGAATGGCCACAATGTCCGCATAACATCCATAGACGGGGATATCGTGGCCCTGACCAGAGGTGGTTTTGTCTGCCCTTACTCCACAGAGGTGGCGACAAGGCTCCTGCCGGAGGATATTTTCGAAGAGAAGCCCAATCTGGTCCTTTGCGCGGAGATGGTGGGGCCGGAGAACCCCTATGTATCTTTAGATGTCTATCCCACTGACAGCATCGATTTATACCTCTTCGATGTTGCCCAAAAGAACCAGCGAGGGACCCATGGGGTGCATAAGACCCACGAGATAGCAGAGGATTTCGGCCTGAAAGGGACCGCTTTTTTTGGAGAATTTCCCCGGGAGACGGCGCACAAAAGGATCAAAGAGATAGTGATCAAGCTGGGCCGGCAAGGAAGGGAGGGGGTGGTCTTGAAGGACCCGGAAAACAGGGTAGCCCCTCTGAAATATACCAGCTCCGAATCGAACTGCAATGACCTGGCAATAGCTTTTAGCCACTATAACGATTATGCTTTGGACTTCTTTTTATCCCGCGCGGTCCGGGAGGGCTTTCAATCAGTGGAATGGCAGGAGTCGGTGGAGGAGAGAAGGGAGAGGGCCCGGCGCATTGGTGAGAGCATTCTCTTGCCCCTGACAGAGACCATCAAGAATAAGCAGCAGGGGGAGACTATTATGCAGAGAATTAAGATCCGGGTGAAAAGCCTGGCCACAGCCCGGGGATTTGAGTATCACCTGCGCAGATGCGGGATCCGGGCAATATTCGACCAGCCGCTGCCTGATGATGACGGCTATACCATAGGAATAACCAAAATAATCATGAGCACAAATGATAAGACTGAAGCCCTCTTGAATGGAGAGATGTGGTGAAGGCAGAGCTTATGACAGAGATTGCTGACATTGAGATGGAAGGCCATCTCATAGACTCCCAGATGCTAACACGAGTCCTGGACAAGATCATGGACATGGGAGGAGAGTTTGAGATCAAAACCTTCCGCATAGGGGAGAAGAAGAACGATACCAGCTATGTGCAGATCACGGTGACCGGAGAGGATTCAGCTCACCTGGACAGGATACTCAGGGAGCTGAATGCCCTGGGAGCGCGCCTCCTGGAGATGGAGGACGCCAAAACCGAGATCNNTGTGGTGATTGGAACCACAGGGGTCAAGGTGGTACCGCCCGAGCGCCCGAGGGAGAAGAGCTTCTTCGGATTCATGTCCAATGAGGTCTCCTCAGAGAGGCCCAGCGGAGAGCTCGTCCGCCAGCTGGCCTGTGAGATCATCAGGACCAAGAATGGAGGAGGAAAGATTGCTGTGGTCTGCGGACCAGCGTTGGTTCATACCGGTGCCGCCCCCTCCCTGGCCAAGCTCATCCGAGAGGGATATGTGGATGTCCTCCTGGCAGGAAATGCGGTAGCGGTACATGATATCGAGCGCCAGCTCTTTGGCACCAGCCTGGGCATGAACTGCTCGGGAAATGCAATATCAGGAGGACACAGAAACCATCTGTACGCCATAAGCGAGATCATGGCCAGCGGCTCCATCAAGAAGGCCATAGAGGAGGGCAAGCTCAAGGGTGGAATAATGTATGAGGCGATCACCAGAGGGATCGACTTCATCCTGGCGGGCTCCATTCGCGATGATGGACCCCTTCCCGAGGTCATAACCGACACCGTCAAGGCCAAGGATGCCATGGGCAGGGTTCTGCAGGGGGTGGACATGACCATAATGCTGGGCACAATGCTCCATTCCATTGCTGTAGGAAATCTCTTGCCCTCATATGTCAAGACCATCTGTGTTGACATCAATCCCTCCACAGTGACAAAGCTGATGGATAGGGGATCGGCCCAGGCCATAGGCCTTGTGACCGATATTGGCATATTCTTGCCCCAGCTGGCTGAAGAGATCCAGAAGCAGAAAAAAGAGATCATAAGAGCTGCCTGACTGGATCGCAAATCTTTTATTCGCCTATGCCCCTGCTAGTAGAGTCCCAGAGGGCCGCCGTGGCTTAGCCCGGTTAAAGCGGCTGATTCGTAAGATGGTCCGAAAGATCAGCAGTTCATGGGTTCGAATCCCATCGGCGGCTTTTTATTTTTAAATCCTGCCGATCTTGGGATTTGCCGGTGGTTTATAAGCAGTATATAATCAGTTTATAAGCGCTTTATAAATCTTAAATACTCACATATATATACCCCCAGTTTGTAAGTATGAACTGGAGATACTTGAGTATGGAGTCCACAATAAACATAGAGAACGTGGTGGCATCCACCAAGCTGGCTGAGGAGTTCGATCTCCATAAGATCGAGGCTGAGCTGGAGGGCGCAGAATACAATAAAGAGAAGTTTCCCGGCCTGGTATACCGGGTAAAAGCCCCCAGAGCTGCTTTTCTGATATTCACCTCCGGCAAAGTGGTATGCACCGGCGCCAAGAACGTCGAGGACGTTCGCACGGTTATAACCAATATGGCCCAGACTCTCAAGTCCATAGGCTTCGAGAATATCGATCTGGAGCCGGAGATCCACGTTCAGAATATTGTGGCATCTGCAGATTTGAAGACAGACCTGAACCTCAACGCCATAGCCCTCGGCCTGGGACTGGAGAATATCGAATACGAGCCGGAGCAGTTTCCCGGCCTGGTCTACCGGATAAAAATCCCAAAGGTGGTAGTGCTCATATTCAGTTCCGGAAAATTGGTGGTCACTGGTGGCAAGTCGCCAGAGGAGTGCGAAGAGGGAGTCAAGATCGTGAGGGAACAGCTGGAGAATATGGGGCTGCTATAACTGAATTGCCCAGAAGGATGAGACCTATTGAAAGCAGGGATCGATCCCTTTTTTTGTCTCCAGACTCCTGCAAATACTGGGAAATATGGGCATTTTTTCCGCCTCTTTTGCCCCTGGCCATGAGTAGTTATATAAACAAAAGTTTCCTTTTATAAGCAATGATCTTCCAGATCCTGGACGCTAACTACGCATATGATTCAGGGCGAAAGCCCTTGGTGCAGCTATTTGGCACCACTCCAGAAGGGCAGAGCGTCACAGTCAAGGCAGCAGGATTCAGGCCCTATTTTTATGCCAGCGCAATAGAAGGCTGTCTGGAAAGTGCGGCGGACGACCTGAAGGCCATGGGTCTGGAGGTGGAAGTGCTGGAGCGCTTCGAGCCCATAGGCTATCAGAAGAAGCCCAAAAAGATGCTCCAGATCACCACTAACGATCCCAAAGAGGTAAGAAACCTGAGGGAGAGGGTGCGCTCCCTTCCCGGCATCCGGGCGGTCTACGAGACGGATATCCTCTTCAAGAACAGATTTCTGATCGACAAATCGCTGGGAGGAATGGGATGGGTCGAGGCTCCAATACCGGAATGGACCTTGAGCCAGAATGCCGGATCAGTGCAATCGGGAAGAGACTTGCCTCCGGTGGATGCTGCCTCCATCCGTCCGGTGCAGCATGAGGCCAATGCACCCTTGCGTTTCATGAGCTTTGATATCGAGTGCCTTCCTGATCATGGTTCCATGCCCAAGGCAGAGAAATCCCCGGTGATCCTGATCAGCATGGCCTTCGAGCCGGAGTATCAGGGCAACAAAGACCTGGTACTGGTGGGAAAGGAGATCGACTGCCCCCGTCCGGACACCAGAGCCTGCAGGAACGAGTATGAGCTTCTAAATCAGTTTGCAGCCATAATCAGGGACTACAATCCAGATATCATCGCTGGCTACAACTCCAATGATTTCGATTTTCCTTATCTTCAGGAGAGGGCAAAGCAGCAGCAGCTCGATTTCAGGGTAGGAAGAGATGGCAGCTCCTGGTACATAAAAAAGATAGTGAACCGAAGCGATGTCTCCATCACCGGCCGGGTGGTGGTCGATCTATTGCCCATCATACGCTCCTCGTTCAGCCTGAAGCAGTATACCCTGAGGAATGTTGCTGCGGAGCTTCTTTCGATGGAGAAGTACGATGTGAATCCCCAGGAGATCGAGGAGCTCTGGGCAGAAGAGAGCAATGGAGAAGGTCTGAAGCGGTTTATCAGCTACTCCCGCCGAGACTCTGTCCTCGCCCTTCGTCTGCTATTGGACCTTCGGCTGATGGACAAGTACATCGCCCTCTCACGGGCCAGCGGCTCGTTATTGCAGGATATAGTCAACGGCGGACAGTCGGGGATGGTTGAGAACCTGCTCTTGCGCCGCTTCCGGGAGATATCCCGGGTGGTGCCCCCCAAGCCAGATTCTGGTCTCTCGGACGAGCGATATGTGGAGAACGAAGAGCTGAAAGGAGGAGCAGTGCTGGTGCCTGAGAAGGGGCTGGTGGAGGATGTGGTCATTTTAGACTACAAGTCGCTATATCCCACCATCATGATGGCTCATAACCTCTGTTACTCGACGGTGGTGCTGGCTGACTCTCCCGACCAAAATGATATCATAACCTCACCCTCCGGAGGAAGGTTCGTCTCCCCGAATGTTTCACCGGGGGTAATGCCCCAGGTCTTAAAAGAATTGCTCGATCAGAGGACGGAGACCAAGAGGTTGATGAAGAAGGCCAGCGAAGAGGAGAGGCGATTTTTAGATGCCAAGCAGTATGCACTGAAGATCCTGTTGAACAGCTTCTATGGCTACTCGGGTTACGCCCGGGCGAGGCTGTACAGCCTGGCTTTGGCCAATGCGGTCACCTCCTTTGGCCGGGAGAACATTATCCGGACGAAGAAGATCATAGACGATATAGGATCGGTCTATGTGATCGAAGGCCGGGCAGTCTTCAAGGACGAACTGAGGCTAGGAGCCCCGACAGGAAAGGGATTCGACCTCAATGTGGTCTATGGGGATACTGACAGCGTCTTCGTCCGTCTCAGTCCCCATAATGAGCCGGTCTCACTGGAGGATGCGGGCCTGATCGGAAAGAAGATCGCCGAGACGGTCACATCCAGCCTTCCCCAGCCAATGGAACTTGTCTTCGAGGCCTTCGCCCGAAGGGGCATATTCCTGGCCAAGAAGCGGTATGCCCTCTGGATCTTCGAGCAGATGGGGGAGGAATGGAAAGATAGGATCAAAGTCCGGGGCATGGAGACCGTGAGGCGGGACTGGTGCGGCCTGACCTCCGGGACTCTGAAGACATGCCTGGAGCTGGTGCTCAAGGAGGGGAAGGTGGACGAGGCGGTAGAGCATGTCAGATCGGTGGTGGTCCGGCTGCAGAACCTGGACCTATCCCAGGATCCGGGAATACTGGAGGAGCTGACCCTCACCAGGAGGTACACCAAGAGCACGGGTTCGTACAAGAACAAGCAGCCTCACATCCAGCTGGTGGAGAAGATGAGAGAGAGAGGGGGAAAGGTGCCCACTGTCGGAGACAGGGTGCCCTTTGTGATCATCCGGGGCAAGGGCGGCAAAAAGAACAAGACCCTTTTCGTGGACCGGGCGGAGGACCCGGAATTTGTGCTGGAGAACAATATCTCTCTGGATACGGAGTACTATGTGAACAAGCAGATCCTGCCGCCGGTGATGCGCATATTCGAGAGCTTCGGGGTGAACAAGGACCGGCTCTGCTCTAGCCGGGCGCAGAGCAGCCTGTTCAGCTTTGCCGGCGAATGCAACAAGCCACAGAAGCAGAAGTCTCTCTTCGACTTTTAGGGAGGTTTGGCCTTCAGCC
>NZ_DAIK01000044.1:23756-29253 GCF_002496085.1 Methanosaeta sp. UBA458
GCCGATCCCATCAGGACCACCACCGTGGTGATCGCACCCGGTCCGGTGAGAAGGGGCGTGGCCAGGGGAAAGACGGAGATATCCTCCCTGCTATTGGCATCCTTCAATTCCTCTTCCGTTACCTTCTTCTGCTGGTGGACTCCTCTGAGCATGTCTATGGCCACCAGGAAGAGGAGAACTCCTCCAGCCACGGATAGGCTGTCCGTGGTGATGCCGAAGAGGCGGAGAACGAGATCGCCTGCCATGGCGAAGAGAATGGCAATGATAAAGGCGACCAATGTGGCCCTCTTATAGATACGGCTCTTTTCCAGAGGGGGCAAGCCGATGGTCAGGGTGACATAGACCATGGTGGCCTCGATGGGATTGACTATCACGAAGATGGTGCTGAAGACATATACGAAGTAGAGTAGGTAATCGCCTGCATCCATTGAATTTCCCTTTTGGCCATTTTGTTCTGCGGCCTACAGCTCATATGTGGCCCTTGCCTTAAATAGATCATCTCATCCAATCCAGCTCTCCCAAAGGTGGAGGATGGTTACGGAGAGTATGGCCAAAAGGCTGATGATAACCAGGGCAGTGAAGGCCAGATGCTGTTTTGACCATCTGTCCCCGGGCTTATCCCGGGGAGATATGCCCTGCACCAGAAAGGTGCCAACCCCTGCCAGGTTGATGCTGGCGATGTTCACCAGGAAGAGGAGGAACGCTCCATAAGCTAGAGTGGTGTATCCAGCCCCTAAGAGCAGGCCGGAGGTCACCAGCGGGGGGAGGAGGGCAACTGCCACTGCTACTCCGATCAGAGTTGCCGGGGCGCCAGAGGTGAAGGCCAGCGTTCCCGCGCAGCCTGAGACCAGGGCGAGGAGTACCTCGTCCAGGCCCACGGCCGTTCTGGACTCGATCTCAGGAATGGTGGGATCGACGGCCAAAAAATAGCCCATTGCAATGGAAAGGGCGGCGGCAATGGCCAGACCAACCACATTTGTCTTTAATGCATTCTTGGCCAGATTGATATCGCCCAGTGCGGCGGCTAAAGATAAGGCGACATTGGGGCCCAGCAAAGGGGCTATGACCATGGCACCGATTATTATTGCTACGCTGTTATTCCATAAACCAATGGCAGCAACTATAGCAGAGAGGATCACCAGAACCACATAGACACGGGTCAGCTTTGTGGCAGTGGAGATATCCTCGTAAAGCTCCTCCCTGCTCAGCCGGAAGCTCTTGTTCTCCTTATCCCCGGAGAGGTCAGCGGCGTCAGTGGATTTCACTGCCATCTCTTCCGCGGGAAGGGAGGCCTCGACGGGGATTATATTTATTCGGAAACCATCCTCGTCCGAGAACCTCTCCTGCAGGGACTTGAGCAGACTCTCGCTCTCCTCGGCAAAGACGAGGATCTTCACCAGGATTTGTTCTTCTGAGAGGCGGCTGTACATCACACCCTTTACCGGATGCTTCCAGACCCCTATGATATGCTGCATTCTAACATCTAAAGCTTCCTTTCTTTCGCTGAGCAGCTCTTCGATCTGCTCTTTCTTCCCTTCAGGAAGGGTTATCTCAATTGAACGCAGGGCCATTATTCACTCCAGCAGCCGCCTTCTTGTCCTCCTGTTTTAATAGAGGCATCTTGCTTATAAATTCTGCCATGTTGGGCCAAATAGGAAGCTAGCTTGAGGGATGGCGTTTTATACCCAAAAACCAGTTCATCGGCTGTGTGAAGGCCATGGCAGAAAAGGGATCCATTCTTTTGGCAGTATCGCTTGCGTTCATCCTGTTCACGGGCCCTGTAAATGGTGATATCACCGTCCATTCAGGCGACCGAATTCAGAAGGCGATAGATTCTGCTGCCCCAGGAGAGATCATACTGGTTTCTAGCGGCAGCTACAATGAGAGCCTGGTGGTGGACAAATCGCTCGTCCTCCGGGGGATAGATACTGGCGGGGGCCAGCCTCAGGTGCAGTCCGACGAGGGGCCGGCCATAATCCTGTTGGCGAAGGGGGTAACCATCGAGGGATTTGCGATAAAGAGCCAGAGCAGCAGGAGGGAAAGCGCTGGTATACTGATCCAATCTAATGATAATCTGATAATCGATAACCTGGTCCATGGCTGTGGGAATGCGGGTGTTGTCCTGAGCCATGCTATAAATAACACCATCCTGAGCAATCTGATAGAAGGAAACGGCAATGAGGGTATGTACCTGAAGAACTCCAGCCGAAACCGCCTGGAAGGGAATCGGATTAGGGATAACAGGTACGGCCTGAGGCTGGAGGACTCCCATACCAATGAGATAGTCGGCAATCTCTTGCAGAATAACCAGTTCGAGGCCATGTATCTCCAGGCCAGTCACTCCAATCTGATCGAAGGCAATCTTGCTGAAGATAATGAGGTGGGGCTGGTGATGGAGAAGAGCCGGAGCAACCTGGTGGCTAGGAACGATATCCAGGGAAATGAAAAGGGCATCTCCCTCACAAGTCAAGAGTCTTCTATAGCGGTCTCAACAAAGGGAAAGGGGGTTTTCATATCCTATAATGCCACCCCTTCCGGGGCAATAACCCCCTCCAATAACACCATTTATCTGAATAACCTTTCCAACGAGGCGAATGCATATGACGATGGCCGAAACCGCTGGGATGACGGCCTCATCGGCAACAATTACAGCGATTTCAATGATCCAGAGGAGGGATGCAGAGGAAGGACGATCTGCGCTACCTCCTATTCGATACCTGGCGGCCCCAGCATAGACGAGCACCCCCAGGCTTCTCCAATCCGGGAGCCCGGCCTTGTCAGCGGCAGGGGCTGCGCCTTCATGCAGCTTTCTGGCACGAGCTTCCTTCCCGGGGGCGAGATGAGGCTGAACTATACAACCCCAGCGGGTATCGATGCCTGGCTGGGCCTCCAGTCTATTGCCCTGGATGAAGAAAATCTGGCCCAGGATCTTTATCTGGGAGAGAACATTTCCGGAGACATCCTGCTGACTGCTCCTTATATGGAAGGCTCTTTCAAGCTCGTAATGCACGATTCTAATGCTACTGCCGTCATATCCCTGCCGTTCAATGTCTCCTCCCCCCAGATCAGTGCATCGCCTTCCTCCGTCCTCACCTGCGAGAAGATCACTGTCTCCTTCCAGGGAGCGCGGGGAGGGGAGAAGGACTGGATCGGCATGTACAGGTCTGAATCATCAAATGCCCTTTCCAGCCAGAGCCTGGCGAGAAGGGAAAGTGGTGCCGTCACATTCACCGCTGAGGAGGCTGGAAGCTATGTGTTCAAGCTGTTTGCCACGGGAGAATCAATTCCACTAGCATCAAGCAATGCTGTCGAAGTGAAGGCCGACTCCGGCCATAAGATGGTCGCCGAGCCATCCCAGGTGGCTGCAGGGGGGACGGTCACAGTCACCTACTGGGGCGCGGCACCGGCGAGCGTCATCGGCATGTATGGCCTTACCAGCCCGGACAAGTTCGACTCAGGAAAGCGTTCCACCGGAGGCAAGAGCTGCGGCAGCATGGTCTGGCAGCTTCCGTCCAAGCCCGGGCAGTACGACTTCCGCCTTTTCGGAGATGATGTTAACCGACCGATCCTGGCCTACAGCAATGTGGTGACTGTGGNNTCCTGTCTCATGCAATGAAGCTAGTTATTTATGCAAATAAGATGCATAATTCAATTGATGATCGACTCCCTCATGCTTCTGATTATCCTGGCAGTTTTACTCCTTGTAGCAGGCTACTTTGTGATGACCTATAACCGCCTGCAGAGCCTGAGAAATGGCGCTGATGCCACCCTCTCCCAGATTAAAGTGGCCATGAAAAAGAGGCTGGACACCATCGAGCAGCTTGTAGACTCCATAGAGAGCTATGCCCATTTCGAGAGACAGACCCTGGAGAAGATCACGGGGATGAGATCGGGGCTACAAGAAGCGGGGGCGCAAGAATTGGGAAGGGTGGAGAAGGAGAGCCGCGGGGTTTTGGGCAACATCCGCCTGGTGGCAGAGAGCTATCCCGATCTGAAGACCTCCCAGGCAACGATAAACTCCATGAATGCCATCCGGGAGCTGGAGGATGAGATAGCCAGACACAGGTACACCTACAACAACATCGTGCAGGAGTTCAATACCATGCGCGATACGTTCCCCTCCCGCTGGATAGCTGCCTCCATGCCCAGGCTCGACTACCTCAGCTTCGAGGAGGATGAGCTGCGCCGGGCGGGATATTATACCGGAGAGGAGACAGAACCATCACGGCCAAAGGTGGAGTGGAAATAATAACATTTGACCACAATCCGCAGCTCCAAGAATGAAGGTGGCATGGGATGAAAGAGGAGAGGCAAGCAGCTGTATTAATTGGCATTGTGGCCCTGATCGGCCTTGGCGGGCTTTATCTAACCGGAGGCATTCCATTCCTGGAGGAGCCCTTCCCGGCAGGCCTCTTTTTGGGGGATGTGTATGTTGACAGCTACCGGGCAGATCTGTACCTCAACGGCACTCTGGCTGAGAGGTTCGACTATCAGGTGAAAAGCTCGGGGAAGTACCGGATGCTCTACCGCAATTGGAAAATGCCCCTCTCCAGCCAGAGCCTGGACATCCCTTATATAGAGCCCCTGAGTATCCTCCCCACCTCGGGGGCTGTGCCCTATGTAAGGGATCATAATGGCACAGTTCAGATATTATCGGCCTCAGGCAATCGCTACAATAGCGAGATCGCCTCCCTGGCCCTGGTGAATGAGGCGGGAGGCTACTATCCCCAGAGGTTCTCTACCGGGCAATATCAGATGGAGTATCTCTTCCGCATTCATCCCTATCTGGAGTGCGACCAGGAGTTATGCCACTGGAACCTCATGCTGGCGAATGAGCATCTGCCCTACCGGCAGATTGCGATATACATTCATGACCCGGACGAATTGATAGTAGAGCTTTTCACTCATCCTCAATTGAGAACTCAAAAGGAGGGAGAGATTTGGGTCATCACTGGTGGCAGCCCCAAAGATGAGCTGATAGAGGTTGAGATGCTTCTCCTGCCCCAGACAGCGAATATCATCGAGGGCATCACCCGAGAGGTCTCGAATGTCTATCAGAGGACCATCACCGCTCAGGAAAGTGAGGGATCAAGCCTATTGTTCGTATTGCGCTTTTTAGTGGCTGCACTGCCAATGCTATTGATTCTCGTCTACCTGCTCATTGGCAGGGAGAAGAGATATACCGTGCCCAGGGCCCTTTCCACCCCACCCAGCAGGAGAAGGCCCTGGCAGGTGAATATGCTCTTCAAGGGGGATGCCTTCGATTTCGATCAGGACGGATTCTATGCCACGTTGCTGGATCTGCATAAGCGGGATATCATCAGGATAGATACATTATCCGGGACCGAGATAATGGTCCTCTCCCCATCTGCACCGGATCTCGATGACTATGAGAGAAGGGTGATCGAGTTTCTCCAGGATAACTCTCGAGGAGGGGCGTTCTCTGCTCCGGGCTTTGAGGCGGAGGTGAAATCCCTGGCAAAGTCCAACGATACAG
>NZ_DAIK01000044.1:29422-30942 GCF_002496085.1 Methanosaeta sp. UBA458
TCCCCTTTATCATGGGTTCGGGCGTCCTGGGAGATCCGGTGGCAATCACGGCTATGATTCTGCTCTTGCAGTCAAGCCTGGCGGTATCTGCCCCCTCCACCCTCTTTGGTCGCTGGAAGGAGGACTACTATAAAGAGAAGCTGGAGTGGGATGCCTTTCGAACCTTTTTGGGCGACTATGCCATGATCCAGCGGTATTCACCCAGTGACCTGAATATGTGGAAGGAGTGGCTGATCTATGGCACTGCTCTCGGGGTGGGGGACAAGGTGGAGAAAGCATTGAAGGATTTTAACATCCCCATTCCCGAAGCGGTGGCCATCCATACCATCCATACCAGCTTCGGCCATGCCTACTCCTCCAGCTCTCCCAAGTCCAGCAGCTCCGGAGGATTCGGCGGGGGAAGCGGGGGCGGATTTGGCGGTGGCGGCGGTGGGGGAGGAGGCGGTGGAGGGGCGAGGTAGCACCTCCCTCCCCTCACCGTCTGATACTTTAGGAACTATTATGAGCATTATCTGCGCATCGAATTTCCTCTTTTGGCGGCAAATTAGGGGCAATAAAATCCTCCAGGCCATATGATCAGATCATGATCTAGAGAGGCATAACGCAATCCGCCAGCGTTATCTTCAGAGATCCAGAAGAAAACGGATATGAATTATTATGATCTTTTCTTAAATAGCTTTAAACTTAAAACATAGATATTTATGGTTTGGCTCTGGCAAAAAGGGCCAAGCTTAAATAAGTGGAGATTTGGACAGCCCATAAACCGTGGTTCAAGAGAGTGGGAATAATGCTCAGCGTGGAGAGAACAAATAATAAAGGAGAGGTCGAGGTAGCGATCTGTCCGTTGTGCAACTTGCAGGTGGAATTCATGGGCGCACCAATGGTCAGGTGTTATACCACTGGGGAGACCTATGAGCAGGATGAGATCGTGTGGACTCCCAAATCCAGGGTCTCCAAGAGGACAGGGTATGATGCAGAGAACATAAGAGGAAATGGTGTAGAGGACTTCCTGCCTAATGCCCTTCCCGCAGAGGAGGAGTGTGAGGAGTAGCAGCATGGGCCGAGCGGGCTACTGATGCATATTTTTCCAACAGAGTGCAATTTGCATTTAGCCGTTTGATTTGGCTGATCTATTCGATTCGTGGATCCTAAATCATGATGAAATGCATATGGGAAATTGAATTGTTCGGGCACTTTCGCTCGGCCCCCCCGCAAAAAATACATTAACTTATCCTGTTGCTATTTTCAGTGAGTGATATATATCCCAAAGAAGTATTCCTCAACTTCTGGTAGTCGAATTTGAGTTTTTCTTCTCGCGAACCTCGAAATATATTTGTGTTATCAATGAATATCATTAGCCGCTTCATTGAACCACGTAGGTCCAACCTTATTATGAGATTAAGAAGCTAACTGTGATTTAACTGGTAAAATAGCGCCGAGGGTGGGATTCGAACCCACGATCCGCGGAGCGGAACAGGTTTAGCAAACCTGCGCCATACCAAGCTAGGCGACCTCGACTC
>NZ_DAIK01000044.1:31007-31983 GCF_002496085.1 Methanosaeta sp. UBA458
CCTCATCTCACGCAGGCCAGCAGATCCTTGCTGGTGACGATGCCCACCAGGGCCCCATCCTTCATCACCGGCAGCCTTCTGATCTTATGCTCAATCATCAGCTCCGCCGCCTTCTGGGTGGAATCATCAAGATCGATGGTGATCAGTGGAGCTGGAGTCATGATATCAGAGACCTTGACCCTTGCCGGGTCCAGCCCCCTGGCGAACACCTCCAGGAAGATCTGGCTGGTGGTGACGATTCCCAGACACTCCTTGAGGAGGCGCTCTTTTGCCACCAGAACGCTGCCCTTCTTCTGCGCGGCCATCACCTTTATAGCATCCAGCACCATGGCCTCGGGGGGCACGGTGACAATGGGATAGCTCATCAATTCTCTGACCTTCATGGCACGACCTTTCCTTCGGGCGGACAATAAGAATAAAGCCGCCGTTTTGCATTTCCAATTCACCTATTGCCGCTCTATCAAGATAAATCAGACGCTCGGATTATGATAAGATAATAATATCGTACCATTTATATTCTTGTTTTAGATCTTCTGGAAAAGGAGAGGAGGAGGAGGAAGATGAGGAGAGCCACCTATTGCTCCAGCTCTCCCCACTCGATCTCCAGACCTACCGCGGGCTGCTCCAGGCCGAAGCTGCGCAAGAGCAGGGGGTGCAGCTCTCCAAAGCAGCCGATCCTCTTGCCTTCTGCGAAGAGGTCCGCCCCCCTTCCCGGCATAAAAGCTCTGTCCTTGGTGGGAGCGATATCCGCCTCGAGGTCCATCTCCCTCAAGACGGCATCCACAACCGACCTGATCTCTGAATAATTCGCCCCGCTGTGAATGGATGCAGCAGCCAGATTCATCCTGGTCTTCTTGTCTTTCACCACATCCCCGGCAGCGAATATCCTCTGGGGAAGAGGATGATGCTGATTGAGGGCGAAGATCTCCAGAAGGGAGCTGAGAAGCGAGGTACGGAGGATGGTATGCAGCTCGCT
>NZ_DAIK01000044.1:32059-42615 GCF_002496085.1 Methanosaeta sp. UBA458
GCCATGATCTCCCTGATCTCTCCCTTGCGCACTTCAGAAGAATGGGCCCGGCCCACGGTCACCGTCTGGGGAAGCCGGGCTTCCAGATTGTCGTAGCCATATGCCTTGGCCGCATCCTCGAAGATGTCCCAGGAGTGCATTATATCCGCCCGGTAGGCCGGGACCTGCACCACCACGATATCATCCATCTCCTCGCCGGCGGTGACGGCTCCAAAGCGCATCCTCTTCAGGCATTCAGCCAGCTCTGCTCCCGTCAGATCAAATCCTATCAGCCGGTTGGCCTCCTCAGTTCTCACCTTCCAGCTGGCGGGCGACAGATCCGGGCTGAGAAAGTCGCCCTCGCTCCTCTTGACCAGAACGCTCTCTATTTTCCCTCCCCGCTCCGCCAGAGAGGTGACCACGATGTTCAGGGCCTTGTGGACCACAGGGTCGGTCCCGGTGACATCGATGAAGAGATCCTCCGTCTCCTCGGTGACGCTGGTCAGCTCGCCATTGATGATCGGCGGGAAGGATAAAACCCGATCATCTGCATCCACGATCAGTGGATAGACCGGACAGTCCTTCAGGATATGGCCGTAATCCTTTCCTTTGGGGTGATTATGCAGGATCTCCTCCATGGTCATCTCCTCGCTATAGTCCAGAGGGACAAACCTGCGTTGAGGGCTCTCGCCGAAGTAGCGGAAGGGTGGCCGTACCCTGGATATGTCGTGCACTCCTATGGCCACCTTCCGCCGGTTCCTGCCCAGGCCCCAGTGCAGATCCTCTTGCAGCCCCATCAGGGACTCGATGGCCTCATCGGTGAACTCGAGACCCCGCACCACTGCACAGCCGATCAGAGGGCGCACCGATTTTATTGATTCCTCCACCTGAACGACGACAGGACCGGGGGAGACGCTGTAGCTGACTAGATCGGTCTTGATCCCCAGGAATCCTTGCATCGCTCTGGCCACCCCCTCCGAGCTATAGAGGTCCGGCCGGTCGGGGAAGAACTCCACATCAACATACTCCTCTTCCGCTCTCTTTCCTATGTCTGCACCCATCATGGCCAGCCTGCTCATGATCGTCTCTCGAGAGGCGCCAATCAGCCTCTCCATATCCTGATAATAAAGTCTGACAACGGGCATGGTATACTCCTCACAGCTTGATGGAAACCGGCGTCTGGCGTAGCCATTCGATATCCGATTGATAAAGCAGCCGGAGGTCCTTCAGCCCCAGCCTTAGCATGGCCACCCTGGAGACTCCCAGGCCCCAGGCCAAAACGGGATGATCGATGCCGAATGGGGCTGTAACCTCCTTTCTGAAAACACCTGCTCCACCCAGCTCCACCCATCCCAGGCCGTCGATATAGACCTCGGGCTCGACTGAAGGCTCAGTGTAGGGGAAGTAGCCCGGGCGGAAGCGCACCTCCTCAAATCCCATCTTTCCATAAAACTCCTTCAAGATGCCCAGGAGATGGCAGAAGCTCACGCTCTCGTCCATCACTATTCCCTCCAGCTGCTCGAACTCCGGGGTATGGGTAGAATCTATAGCCTCCCGCCGGTAGACCCGATCGATTCCGAAGGCCTTGACCGGCGGCCGGGGATGCTCTGCCAGGTATTTGATCGTCACTCCGGTGGTATGGGTACGCAACACCTCCTGCCGGGCCACCTCCGGACTCCAGCAGCCTCCCCATCCGGTAGACCCTACGCTGCCGCCACATTCATGCATCTCTTTGATCCGGGCGTAATCGGGGATATCCCCCTGGCTGTTCAGATAGAAGGTGTCCTGCATCTCCCTGGCCGGATGGTCCTGGGGCTGGAAGAGGGCATCGAAGTTCCAGAAGCTGGTCTGAACGATCGGCCCCTTGATCTCGACAAATCCCATCTCCAGCATGATCTCCCGCATGTTATCGATCAGTCGCTGGTAGGGATGCCTTTTTCCCGGAAAAATCCGATCGGCAGGGAGAGAGACGTCATAGGGGCGAGGGCGATAGACTGAGCCTCTGTAGCCCAGATATAAACCGTCCACATCATCCTGCCACTCCCCCGATTTTATCATCTCAGCAGTGAGAGCAGGCATATCCAGTACCGCGTTCTTTGTGCCGGAACGCTTTGGCTCGAGCTTTGTTATTGCCAGGCTGCCAGCTTCGGTGATGATGTAGCGCCACTCTTTGCTCTTGCTGGAGGTGACAAGCCCCCGGCTTTTCAAAGCAGCGAGGGCCTTCTCGTCCCATTTGGGATTGGAGCTGACTCCATCACTCAGAGCCTCCAGGATCAGCTCATCCTCGCCCTTGTCAGCGTCCTTTAGGGGTTTGATCATCCCCCCTTCGATCGCCGCCCAGCCCTTCTTACGCAGCCAGCCCAGGCCGATCTTGAGGGCAGGGTCCTTCACCTCGGACATGTGCATACCCCCTCCTAAAGATAGAAGGAGCCTTCTCTCTGGCAGGCCCTCCCTGACATAAGCAGCCCCCTCATCGGTGAGGGAGAAGGTCTCATTCACCGACTTATCCACCTGGATCAGGCCCTGCTCGGCCAGCAGGTCTGCTGCCGCTCGGGCCGCCTCGATCTTCATCTGCCGCTTTTCGGCAATGCTCTGCGGATCCGAAAGTCCTTCTGATATCGCTTTCAGCACTAGAAACTCGTTATTCGATAAATCTGATAGCATAGTATCGTCCCTGCTCTGATTGATTTTCGGGGCAACTGCCAGTTGCCCTCAAAAGAAAGAAAAGACTGTGTGGCTCCAGACTCCCAAAGCCTGCCCATTCTGCTTTGAGAGCATGGTTCTGTGATTGATAATTGGGATCTTTGCTATATTCTGAGGCACGTTTTTTTCGGTTAGACTGATGATACATAAACCTGTCGAACAGCGCCCCCAGTGAAGGAAGGCAAGATGAAGGGAACAGCCTCAGGATTTCATAGGAATCAGCGTTAAGTATTTCTACAATTGACGGACTCCACTTTATCCCAATGCGATAGGGGTCTGAAAGACTGTGAACTGGCACACAATGACAACGGATGAGGTCTTATCCAAGCTGGATTCCGACCAAAAAGGCATAAGCTCGATGCAGGCAAAAGAAAGGCTCTCCCAGCACGGCCCCAATCAGCTTGAAAGCACTACCAAACCCTCGCCATTGAAAATATTCATAGGCAAGTTCAAAGACTACATGGTCCTGGTGCTGATCTTTGCCGCTATCATCTCTTTTATTGCCGGAGAGACCACCAATGCCTATGTCATTTTGGGGATCGTCGTTTTAGTTGCCATCATCGGCTTCGTCCAGGAGTACAAGGCAGAGAAGGCTATGGAGGCGCTGAGGGAGATGGTGGCCCCAGAGGCGGATGTGATCAGAGACGGTCAGATGAGCACCATACCTGCTGCAGACCTTGTTCCAGGGGACGTGGTCTTCCTGGAGGCGGGGGATAAGGTGCCAGCCGACGGCCGCATCCTGGAGGTGACCTCCCTTCAGGTCATCGAGTCCTCTTTAACCGGAGAGTCCATGCCGGTGGAAAAGTTGGTCCAGACCCTGCCCGAGGATATGGCGCTGGCAGACAGGAAGAATATGGTCTTCATGGGGACCATCATATCTCAGGGCAACTGTCGGGCAATAGTCACCGCCACCGGTCTCGGCACAGAGCTAGGAAGGATCTCAGGCCTGATGAAGCAGGAGCAGGCCGAGCCGCCTCTCAAGATCAAGCTCCAGCAGCTGGCGAAAAGGCAGGCCCTTTTAGTGATGGTGATATCGGCGATCGTCTTCATCCTCATGTTCAGCCGGGGGTTGCCGGTCATAGATGCCCTCATCGCCTCCATCGCTCTGGCAGTAGCCGGCATCCCTGAAGCCCTTCCCTTCATAGTCACACTGGCCCTGGCCTTTGGAACCCAGGCCATGGCAAAGAAGAACGCCATCATCAGAAGGCTTCCCGAAGTGGAGACCCTGGGCTCGACCACGGTGATCTGCACCGATAAGACCGGTACTCTGACCACAGGAGAGATGACCCTTCGTGAGATCCGCACCTACAGAAAGATCGAGGTCACGGGGGCAGGATACGATCCATCCGGCCAGTTCATATCCCAGGGAGCAAAGCTCGAGCCCACAGAAGAGGACCTGGCGAGGATTCTCAAGATTGGAGTGCATGCCAACAACTCTGCCATAGAGAGGGCCAATGGCGGCTGGAGGGTGGTGGGCGATCCTACGGAGGGAGCGCTTATCGTGGCAGCCAAAAAAGCAGGGATTCTCGATAAGATAAAAGATAGCAGCAGCAGGTTCATTGAGTATCCCTTTGACTCCGAGCGCATGAGGATGACCACTGTGGACGAGGTTCATAAAGAGGGCTATATAGTCTCCATGAAAGGCGCTCCAGAGGTGGTGCTGAGCCACTGCACAAAGACCACGACCCCCAATGGGACGAAGACCCTGACGGAGGAGGATAGAAGATCGATCCTGGCAGACGCAGACGATATGGCAGAGAACGCCCTCCGGGTCCTGGCCCTCGCCTGGAAGCCCATATCGAACAACGACCCGGTTGAAGTGGATTGCATAGAGTCCGGGCTGATCTTCGCCGGCCTGACCGGCATGATGGACCCACCGAGAAAGGAGGTTCCTGAGGCGATAAGAGTCAGCAAGATGGCGGGCATAAGAACGGTCATGATCACCGGAGACCACCGCCTGACCGCCAGGGCCATCGGCAAGGAGCTGGGGATAGGCAACGGAGAGGTAATCGAAGGAGTCCAGCTCGATCGGATGAGCTCCGAGGATCTGCGTGAGCACATAGATGACGTATCAGTATTTGCCAGGGTCACCGCTGAGCACAAGGTCCGCATAGTGGAGGCCCTGAAAGCAAGAGGCCATATCGTAGCCATGACCGGAGACGGAGTGAACGACGCCCCTGCTCTGACTGCTGCCGATATCGGCGTAGCCATGGGCAGGACGGGCACCGAGGTCACCAAAGAGGCCTCGGATATGGTCATCGCCGATGACAACTTCGCCACCATCGTCAGCGCCATAGAAGAGGGGAGGAGGATCTTCGACAATATCAGAAAAGGCACCTCCTATCTGCTCTCTGTCAGCTTTGCCGAGCTGGCCACCATCTTCTTCGCCGTTGCCCTGGGATTTCCTCTCCCCCTTCTTGCCGCCCAGATCCTGTGGATCAACGTGGTGGCAGAGGAGTTTCCCGCCATCGGCCTGGCCCTGGAGCCCTCTCACTCCGATATCATGAAACGGAAGCCCCGCGATCCAAAAGAATCGATGCCCTCCCGGCCCCTGATGATCTACACCCTGGGAATTGCCGCCACCATTGTAGCTGGAACCCTGGGGATGTACATAATAACCCTACAATCGAATCCCGATCTGAGCTATGCCCGGACGGTGGCATTCGTGGGCCTGGGCTTTTTCACGGTTTACAATGCCTACAGCAGCCGCTCTTTGCAGGAGTCCGTCTTCAGGATGAATCCCCTGGGGAACAAGACCCTGCTCATGGGAATTGCAGCCTCAATTCTGGCCATACTGGCGGTGGTCTACATCCCCTTCATGCAGTTCATATTCGAGACCAGGCCGCTTTCATCCGAGAGCTGGATTCTGATCCTGACAACCGGACTGGTGGTGGTCCTGGCTGCTGAGGTGATGAAAAAGATCCTCTCTGGATTGAGATGAACGCCCTGAACGGGCGTCACCTTCTAAATCATTTGAATATCCGAATCATCCAGACCCCCTGGATCCCGGCATTTTTCCGTTTTTTTTAGATCGAGGATCTCATTGAAGCTCTTTGTGCAAGCCTGTTTGAACAAGATCATCTTATAATAAAAGAATATGTACCGAAACACTTATATCTCGGCAATTGCCGTATATAACTAATGGCAAAGGTCGAATCTCATTTCTTTCCCACCCGAAAGCCTGACTTTTGCCTCCCTCCTCATTACATACTTTGATCAGCATTCTTTTCAGGCTTCACGCTATCTGGTATGGGTGAACTTGAATCGCAAATTCTCTGCATCTTTTCGCCTCTGTGGAAAGCCGCTATGCTCTGACCCAACCACAGAGATACAGAGGAACAGAGGCCATATTCTCAGCCTGAACTCATCCACATAATTCAGCGAAGAGCCTCTTTTCATCTTATCGGGCTAGAACTCGTTCAGCCTCTTTTGCGTTGATCCTGTCAGAAGCTCCGCCTTTTTGAGCCAGGAGACTTCAGGGGTATGCAGCCGGCCAGCCATCACCTCTCGAGCGGAGGAGAGGGCGTCAAAGCGCGTGGGATGAGAGCTCATCGCCTTTCGCGCCACCTCCCTCACCACCCAGACCCCTAGAGGTATCCTGTAGTCCTCTGAGATCTCCCTTATCGCCAGCACCCCTGCCTGCCGACCCCAGCGAGAGAGATGCTCCAGCACGGCGAGCCGAGCGGCATAGTAACCGCCGGCCAGAGGGCTGTAGCCCTTTTTGGGACGGGCGTCCTCCCCATCCCGGCCTATAAATCCCTCCTCCGCCCAGAGGGAATGAGGCCGCCAGATCTCAATCAGCTCGAAGCTGAAAGGCCGGGGAGAAAGGAGGACTTCAAAGTGGTTTCCCAGTTCCTCCCCAGAGAACAAATGGTAGCCTTTAACCTCGGGAAAATCAAGAACCTCATCCTTCAGGCTCTTGCCGATCATGTCGTCAGATGCCGTTATGGACCAGCGGGTGGGCACTAGCCTCCTCTTATTGCCGAGCAA
This sequence comes from Methanosaeta sp. UBA458, assembly GCF_002496085.1. NCBI lineage: Archaea > Methanobacteriati > Methanobacteriota > Methanomicrobia > Methanotrichales > Methanotrichaceae > Methanothrix > Methanosaeta sp. UBA458. The sequence goes on from NZ_DAIK01000044.1 coordinate 38,732, forward strand.
GCCTATAGAGAGAAGTCGGGAGAGGTGATCGATATCTATGCCTGCAGAGTAAAGCTCCGCGATTGCCACATCGGCCGGAGCACCCCGGTCCAGGACGATCTGGTCCACCTTGCGGGGGATTAGGGGATTGGTGGTGATCTCCATCTTAGCCAACTCCCCGGATGGACCGGTGGGGGAGAGGACGCCATCGAACTGCAGCCTTCTCCGGGGCGGTTTGATGAAGGAGACCTCCGCTCCCACCGGGGCAGAGGACATAGCGATCTGCTGGCAGGCCTCCAGAAGCTTTCCAGGCTCGCCTGCCTCCAGTACCCTTATCTTCGTCTCGGAACGAACCATCCCCATGCGGGCAGAGATGATCTCATCCATGTTCATCCCCAGATGAGGCAGCTCTTCAGCCTGGACAGATGGGAGGACAGGCCCAGCTCTGACCAGGGGATAGCCGGACCGGCCCACGAAGACCTCCGGTGGGGTGAATCCCTCCATGCGACTGCCGATCTTGGGGAGGGATACCAGCTCCTCCAGCCGGCGGACTATGGGGCAGACCGGCTGGCCGCACTCTCCCCGGCCCTTGCAGGTGATGCAACTCACAATTCTCCGTTCTCTCTCATCTGAAAAATGTCTTCCCTTCCTTCTGGGCAAGGCCCTTATAGGAAATATCCACTATGATTTTTCTATATGAACGAGAGGTTGATTCCGGCCATCGCCCAGGACTGGAGGACAGGAGAGGTGCTGATGCTGGCCTATATGAACGATGAGGCTCTGGCCAAGACCCAAGAGACCGGCAAGGCTCATTACTGGTCCAGATCGCGAAATAAGATATGGCTTAAGGGGGAGTCCTCAGGCCACTTTCAGCTTGTCAGGGAGATAAGGGTGGACTGCGATGAGGATGCCATACTGCTCCTGATCGAGCAGGAGGGCGGTGCCTGCCATACAGGTTATAGATCCTGCTTTTATCGCACCATTGATGGCCGGGTGGTGGGGGAGAAGGTCTTCGATCCCCACGATGTCTATTGAGGAAAGCGAGGATGAATCCAGGCCAGATCGATCCAGAACCGAGTTCCGACACCATCACGGGCAGGTCCTATCCCCTTTATCGCAGCCCTCTGTTCCGGGCGGATGCCAGGCTGGAGGGGGATCGGGTGAAGATCAGGGTTACAGGACCACTTGCCAGCTTGCCCGCTATCAGATCCAGCATGGAGCTTTTCGATGGCCAGCGGGCGGTGCGGGCAGGAACAGAGCAGCTCTCCCTATCAACCTGGATTCCTCCCCTGCCAGGCAAAGCATTTGACCGGCTGGCAAATAGTCGCATCCGGGCTCTCATGGGCCTGCGCACCCCGGACCAGGTGACAATCTCCATCACCGAGGAATGCCCTAACCGCTGCTCGCATTGCGCCCTGCCCAACTCCGGAAACCGGCTGCGCCTCGATCCGAACACAGTCCAAGACCTCATAAGCCAGGTTCTGGACATGGGAACCTCCCTGGTGATATTCGATGGGGGAGAGCCGACCCTATATCGAGAACTGCCGGAGCTGGTGAGACATGTGGACGACAGAGCCATATCCACCCTCTTCACCTCTGGAGCGGGATTTACCCTCTCCCTGGCAGAGCGGCTAAAAGATGCTGGCCTTTATGCGGTCAATGTCAGCCTGGACAGCCCCCTGGCTGAGGAGCACGATGCCATGCGGGGAAGGGAGGGCGTCTTCTCCGAGGCGATGCGGGCGGTGAAAAATGCCCTTCTGGCTGGACTGTTGGTTGACCTTTATGTCGTAGTTCGCCGGGAAAACCTCTGCCATCTGGAGAGGTTTCACCAGCTGGCCAGAAGCACAGGAGCGCATGAGCTGACACTATTCGAGGTGGTATCCACTGGCCGCTGGTCCGGTCGCGAGGGCCTGGCCCTGACCTCTGCGGAGCACGCCCATCTGGCGGAATTCGTCTCCTCCAGGGGAGCGCCCAGGATCTTCTCTGTTCCCGACGCCTATCGACGCTTTGGCTGCTTTGCGGCCAGAAGCTGGATGCATGTAACTCCCTCAGGAGAGGTCTATCCCTGCTCCTGCTACCCGGAGTCCTGGGGCAACATTATGAAAGAACCGATAAAGAGAATCTGGCAGCGAATGGGACGATTTCCGCACAAAGGGAAGAAGATATGCCCTATGAGGAAATAAAACAATTTTTCTGCCATTAAACAAGATTTTAACTGTTCAAGGAGGAACATGAGCAGGATTAAAATTAAACGGAATTTTCATAAGTCCCCTACAATCAATAGATCTATATAGGACATTAATCATGAACAATCTTGATCTAACCATGGATTTGACACCTGTTCAAAGAGATATACTAACCGCGCTGATCAACATCTATCGTGTTGAAGGAAGAGCAGTTAAGGGCGAAGAGATCGCCGAGCTTATAGACCGCAATCCGGGAACCATCCGAAATCAGATGCAATCCCTGAAAGCCCTCAATCTGGTGGAGGGGGTGCCTGGCCCCAAGGGGGGCTACAGGGCCACAGGATCCGCCTATGAGGCGCTCAATGTCGAGGCCACGGGGGATGTGGTGACCGTACCCGTTCTCAGGAATGGCGTGCTAATGGAGGGAACCACCGCCAGCGAGATCATATTCAACAAGGTGATGCACACTCAGCTATGCGATGGCGTGATCCGAATCATCGGCAACATCAGAGACTTCAATGTGGGCGATGAGGTAGAAGTGGGACCCACTCCCGTCAACAAGCTCTACATTCGGGGCACCGTCCGGGGCAGGGATGACACCATGAGCCGGCTGATGATCCACGTGGACGCGATGATATCCGTGCCCAAGCTGGCCATTAAGAAGATCGCCCGTCGCGCAGTGCGCATTCCCCCTGGAGCTTCCATGCAGGAGGCAGCGCGCATTCTGGTGCACAACGGCGTTCAGGAGGCACTCGTCGAGGACAGCTCCCCGGGGATGGTCAACCAGACGGACATCGTCCGGGCGATAGCGGACGGAAAGGGGGATCAGGAAGCGAGAGAGTTCATGAGCCGGGGATTTTTGACCATCGACTCCGAGGATACCATCTACGAGGCGATCAAGATGCTGGGCAAGACCGGCTCTGGCCAGCTGGTAGTCTCAGAGGACGGCACCCTCTGGGGATTCGTCTCCCCAGCGGACCTGATCAAAACCCTCACCCCTGCCTGATCTCAGTTCCACTGTGCCCACCCAGGGCACCTTTTTTCAGGTTTTCGATTTTTTTTCCGAAGACGATGGTGGTGGGAATCCGGCTTCGCTCTATGATCTTGGCCGCCAGGGGATCGACAGGGGAGCGGGAGCCGGCTTTCATATCCGTCTGGGCGGCCATTCTCGACAGCTCTCCGTGGGTCATACTGGCGATCCTCTCCGCTTTAGGATCTTTTTCCGGATCAGCGGTGTAGACTCCGTCTACGGAGGTGGCGATGATCAGCCGGTCCGCGCCCACATACTCCGCCAGCAGGGCGGCTACGGCGTCTGTGGTCTGGCCCGGGGCCACTCCGCCCATGACCACGATCCTGCCGGGGCTAGCCAGGCGAGCAGCCTGGGCATAGGTCTCCGGGATCTCCTGGGGGGCAGCTCGTCCGAGGGCAGCGATGAGCAGAGCGGAGTTGAGCTTTGTCGCCCCAATGCCGATGAGGTCGCAGAACATCTCTGAGGCGCCCAGATCGCGGGCCTTCTCGATGTACTCGCGGGCAATCCTGCCCCCGCCCACCACGACGTAGATCTGGTGCGCTTTTGCTAGCTCTTTTAAGGCATCGGCGTACTCCTGCAGGCTTTTTGCATCGCGACCGGCGAGGATTGAGCCTCCCAGGGAATAGACAAGTATCATGAGGAGGGGCTAGCGGCGGGAGGGGATAAAAAGGTTGCTGGGGCACAAAATT
>NZ_DAIK01000044.1:42642-53555 GCF_002496085.1 Methanosaeta sp. UBA458
CCTCTCAATAGGGGCGACCACAGCATGGGCAAATCCCACCGCTGCCTCCTCCACCACAATTGCCCACATAGAAGGTCAGAGTATCGCTATAAGGACCGTTATCTATCTTATATCTCATTCTATGTGTTCCTGATGTATCGGCGAAGAACCAGGCTCGATATTGCCTAAATGCTGCCACAGTTCCATAATAGTAGGTGCGGACCTGATTGTTCGGATAAAGTTCCTCCATGATTAATTGTCCGGAATCTGAAGGTATAAAGGACAACCTAGCATAACGATTGCACGGGATATTGACTGAACGCCAATTCTGGTTGCCATCTCGAGAGACAATCCAGAAAATGTTCCTACTACTACCACCCGCGGCCATTGAATATGCTATATCGCGTTTGGCATATTGAGCAGAGTCTTCTTCAATTAATGTAGATGAGCTTTCTGAGATACTGCTCGGGAAGACGGCTTCATCACTTGATGTCATCTCTGCAGGAATTGGAGACCCCCAGGAATTGCTTCCGCCGTAATCATTGCTGCTCGATCCGATATTACCATCTCCACCACCTGAACCGCTATCCCAGCTTCCTGTGTCCGCGCCACTCCAATCGCCATCCCAACTACCGGCTCCTTCATCCACCCAGCCGCTGCTGTCGTCCCAAGGCTGTGCCGCATAGATTGCTGCCGTCGATATCATCAAAGCTAATAACAAAGAGATTTTTGCAATGCCGATCATGCCTTTGCCTCCAATATAACTATTAATGAGAATGATAGTATTTGAATATGTTGTCAATTTAATCTAACAGAGGTTGGCCAAAAATTTTTTAAAAAAATGATATCGAAGGCTCTATGCCCTCTTGTCCAGTGCCTTGACGACCTCGCCGAAGATAGCCTTGATGTCGCCCACGCCAAGCACCGTGGCCACAATGCCACGCTTGTTGTAGTAGTCAATCAGGGGCTGGGTCTGGGCGTGATAGGCAGACAGCCTCTGCTTGACCGTCTCCTCGTTGTCATCCGCCCTCTGGTAGAGGTCCGCTCCGCAGGCATCGCACTTTCCTTCAACCTTTGGCGGATTGAACTGAACGTGATAGGTGGTGCCGCACTTGCACATCCTTCTTCCTGTGACCCTCTTGACCAGTTCCTCATCGGGAACATCGATATTCAAGACCACATCGATCTTCTGGCCCAGAGTGGGCAGAATTTTGTCCAGAGCCTCCGCCTGGGGCATGGTTCTGGGGAATCCGTCCAGCATCCATCCGCCCTTAACGTCATCCTTAGCCAGGCGATCTTTGATGATATCGATCAACAGGGCATCCGGAACCAGCTTTCCTGCATCCATGAACTTCTTGGCCTCAACCCCCAGGGGGGTGCCGCTGCGGACGTTCTCCCTCAGAATGTCACCGGTAGAGACGTGGGTGACCTTGTACTTGTCGGCAATCATCTTAGCCTGTGTGCCCTTGCCGGATCCCGGCGGGCCGAGCAGTATAATATTCATTTATCCAATCCTCCTATTCCCATAACCTAGCAGCTATTTGCTGCTTTTGAGCGCTGAAAGAGTACAATCCCCAGACTAAAAAACCTTTTCCATTGACCCCAAATGAGGAGGAACTCTAAAAAAATGCTGCCGCCCCGGTCATCACCAGGCCGGAGAACACCGGTATGGAGAAGTTATCATCAAGGCTATTGCCGTTTATGATCACTGCCACGCCGTCGGCAATCGTTGCCGCAGCCGCTCCTGCCAGATAGACCGGAAAGGAGAGTTGGGTGATGCCCGAGACCAGATATCCGATCAGAAGACAGCTGGAGAACATGACGGCCATGATCGGAAGGGACTTGCAGCCCCACATCTTCCTTCTGCCTCGCACATCGGCGTTGGCCAGAATCGATCCTGCGAGGCCGCTGATGGTGTCGCCCAAAGAGAGAAACAGCACGGCGTTCAATGCTATCATCTTAGGAAGAAAAACGACGCACAGGAGGCAGCCAGTGATGTAATAGACGAAGCTGGCCACCTTGTGCTCCTCCTGGGCTCGCACCTCTGGAAGGCGGATTTTTCCCTTCAGCCTCTGCCACTCTAGAATCAGAGAGATAGCCAGAGCAAGGGCCACAAAGGCGATGGTAAAGCTCCTGCCCAAGAGCAGAAGAGAGAGAGGGACAGAGAGGCCAGAGAGGTGAATGGCCTTTCTTCTCGCCTCCCCTATTAGCTTTTTCTGCCAGTCGGCGACGATATCAGGCAGGGATAGGACTCCCACCGAACGCTCCTTTCCCGAGATATCCATTTTCCACTCGCCTTTTTCCAATCAATCACTCTTTGCTGAACGGACCGGATCGCCAGCATCCTGGAACAGAAGATCCCCATTGAGAAGGGCCTGCAACTTGTCGACAACCTGCCAGCGAGCAACCCTGACCTGGCTCATGCTATCCCTATCCCTGATGGTGACAGTACCCTCTTCAATGGTCTCATAGTCAATAGTGACCTCATAGGGGGTCCCGATCTCATCATTGCGCCGGTAGCGCCTTCCGATGGACCCCGAGGTGTCATAGTCAGTTCGCATGCCCCGGGAACGCAATTCCTCCAGGATCTTCTTTGCTGGTCCGACCAGCTCGCTTCTATCCATTAAGGGCAGAACCGCCACCTCAATTGGCGCAACCTGAGGCTTGAACCGGAGAACCGCTCTCTTCTCTCCATCGATCTCATCCTCATAGTAGGAGTGATCCAGGATGGAATAGAGTATCCGATCGATGCCAAAGGAGGGCTCTATCACATGAGGCACCACCTCCTCTCCCCGCACCTCCTCCTCCACGCTCTCAAAGGAGACCAGACTTCGGTCGATATCTATCGTCCCCCCATCAACATATACCTGAATCTTCTCACCGGCCAATTGCTCTGGTGCCAGAGCGCGAAGGGCTTCTCCAACCGCTTTGGCCTTCGACTTGAACATCGGCCCCAAAGCCTTGAAATCAGGCTTGACCACGGTCTTCTTCCTCTTCTTCGGCTGGTCATAGTTCACAAAGACAGAGAGGTTCACCTTGCTGACTGTTGTATGGGCTTTGAGGTCATAGTCGGTCCTGTCTGCCACCCCCACCAGCTCTATCCAGCCCAGACGGTCCAAAAGAACCTCCGCATCCCAGCAGTCAGCAGCATAATGGGCCATCTCATCGGACTTGTGCTGTCGGAAGCGGAGCTTTTGCGGGTCTATGCCCACCGCCAGAAGATACTGATAGGTCCTGGCCACATAATAGGCCAGGGTCTGGTGAGCGACAACTCCCCTCTCCACCGCTTCGCCAAAGCTCATCTCCTCCTCCTCCCCCTTCTCCTGCGCCTCCTGGGAGTAGAACTTCATCCGGATTGCCTTGACCTCATCGAATCTGGGATGGGTCTTGTCTCTGGGATCGATGAAGATCTCCGCCTCGGCCTGGGTGAACTCCCTCAATCTGATCACACCCTGACGGGGGGAGATCTCATTTCGATAGGACTTGCCAATCTGCACTGCCGCGAATGGAAGAGCCCCCCGGAAGTAGCGCAGGAGCCGGGGGAAGTTGATGAACATCCCCTGGGCAGTCTCCGGCCGCATGTAGCCGGTCATCTTGTTTCCCGGGCCGATCATGGTCTTGAACATGAGATTGAACTCATAGACACTGGAGAGCTCGCCGCCGCACTCCGGACAGGTGATCTCATTCTCCTGCATGCAGCGATAGATCTCCTCATTCGTCAGGGCATCGGGAACCTCTATGATATGCTTTATCAGGTGATCCGCCCGGTATACCTCCTTGCATTCTTTGCATCCGGTGAGGGGATCGGAAAAGCCGCTCAGATGGCCTGAAGCCTGGAAGATGCCCTCCACCCCGATGGTTGGGGCCTCGATCTCTGCAAACCCTTCGGCAATTACGAAGTACTGCCGCCAGATGTCTTCAATGCGCCTCTTGAGGGGTGCTCCCAGAGGGCCGTAATCATAAAATCCCGCGGCTCCGCCATAGAGCTCGAAAGCGGGCCAGAGAAAGCCACGCCTGCGGGCAAGCTCATTTACCAACTCATTCCTGTCCATTTCCCAATCCTCGGTATGGTTTCAGAATACCGGGGGTGATTTAATCTTTGTTATTAAAAAAGAGGGCGTTTTGCATATCTCTGGATAGGCCGATATCATCCCTTTGCTTTGTCTGGATTTTTGCCACTCTATCTAGCAGGAGGCAGAGAACGCCAGGAGCATAACGAAGGCAGCCATAACAGTACATAGGAGGATTACATCCCCATACTTGCCGTGCATAATCCTGCTGAGGCCCAAAAGTATGCCCTTTTGACCCCCATCTCCAAGCTCAATCCCCTGACCCCAAATCTCACTCATCTGCTGCATGTAATCCACATGGTACGGAATGATTTAAGTAATTGTTTTTCACATTGGCTTTCTATTAGAGCATTGTCCCTTCATTTTAGATCATATGAGTTTCATATTGCCCTTGTCTAGGCATAATATGTAAAATTACTCGCTGATTATCATCGATTCCGCGATATGCGGCAGATCACTGAACGGGCCGAAGAAAAATAATCAGGGCAGGACGACATAGTCCCGCCCATTGTGGACCTCTTTCATCCACCTCAGTCTATCTTCACCTCTTTTCCTTTTCTCTTCTCCTTTTTATCCAGCTCCAGAGTGAGTATGCCGTTCTTGTAAGAGGCCTTGGCGCTATCCGGATCTATGGTGGAGTCCAGATATATCATTTTGTAGAACTTCTTCTCGTCATCGGTCTTGATCTCCACGCTGTCATCCGCTACATCCAGCTTTACCTTCTCCTTTTCAACTCCTGGGAGCTCGACGAATACCTTGAACTTGTCCTTCTCGCTCATGACGTCGACCAATGGCTCTCTGCCCTCGCTGGGCTCAATTCCCCGATGAGAGGGCTTGATGTTGCCAAACTCCTGGAATATGGGCTCCTTTCCCGGCTCTGCAGTGTAGCTGAAGCCATAGACGAAGGGGCCATAGCGGCGAGATACGCCAGAGGGAGTCTTCTCCTCGCGAACAAGTTCATTGAACTCCGAGGGCATGGATTCCTCGAACCTCTGGATCATGCTCTCAAAGGGCTCTTTGAACCAATCATCCTCGAACCTCTCCTTTCTCTCGAAGGGGAAGCCCTTTGTGAAACTCTCAAATATATCGAATATAGATGGATATTTCTTGTCCCACATATCTATTTCACCTCACAATTACTTTTGCATACTAACCATAGGATAGTGATAGGATATAAATTTTTGCTTTCTCATCCCGTCTCAGCTAATACATGGTTTAGGCCACATCCCCTTTGAGCACGCGAGCATCCGGGGAAGAACAACAATGTTCAATAGGAAGGAGAGATTAATAACAATAGCTATTAAGCAGCAAATGGCCGGAACAGGTGGATGAAGAAGATACAGCCAGAGTATTTTATTTAAAAAGGATGTGAGTTCTTATGGTTTATGGCTTGGTTCAGTTTGAGGCGGAGATCCAGAGCTTGAATCAGATCCGGTCCAGAGTGATCTACGCAGAATCGGATGGCCCCTGGATTGAGGGGAGGGTGGAGGACCTTATGGTCCACTTCACCTATGCCAGCTGGACGGCATATAACCTTGGCTATGCATTATCTATGTTCCTCTCCAGCAAAGAAGAAGACCTGGGCAGGAGCATATCGGAGATGATGACCAGAATGATCTCCTCCATGGGGGCAATCCAGCTGGCAGAGATCAGGCTCACCCCAGAGGCCATCAATGAACTGAAGAAAGATCGCATTGAGCCATAATTCAAGACGAGAGAATAGCCCGGCCAGGATTCGAACCTAGGTAAGGAGGTCCAGAGCCTCCTGTGATTGACCGCTACACTACCGGGCTTCGCCACTAACCTTGCAACAGGTAGTTATTAATCTATCGATCCGCTGCCCCTAAAGCCAGATGAGCGTCTGCTGACGGCGCGGACGTTCTCAATGGCTATTTGATCCTGGCGTCCACCACAGAGTGAACCACTCCTGGAGAGTACTTCTTGACCCGGATACAGCCTAAAATCTCAGATCGTCTCCCCAAAGCTCTTGCTGCCTCCTCAATGTCGCATACCGCTCTTTTTGGGTGCATCCAGGAGGGCACAGTCTGATGATAATGCAGCACTCCGCCGGAGCGCAGAGCCCCGATCCCCTTCAGAAGATATCGATCCGTTACCTGAACCATGCCCATCACCACCCTGTCAGCCACCCCCTCTGGGGTCACTTTCGCGCAATCACCCAGAACGGGCTCCACGATCCTCTCTACCCCATTCTTTTTGATATTCAGACAGAGGTAGTGGTAAGCATTGGGGTTCAGCTCAATGGCCAGGACCTTCCTGGGCCGGGAATGGACGGCCATGGGAAGAGAGAAATAGCCGATACCAGCGAACATGTCCACCACGTACTCTCCCCGGCCGAGATTGCCCATGCGCATGCGCTCATTCAGATTGCCTGCTGAGAACATCACCTTCCTGGCATCAAGATGAAAAGTGACCCCATTCTCTCGATGCACAGTCTCCGTTCTTGTGCCTGCGATGAGCTCCCGCACCGGCTCTCTGAAAGGGCCCTCTATGCCATAGTCGCGCAACACTGTATGACAGCGAGGATAAAAGTTCAAAAGGGCCTGTGCTATGCGGTCCTGGTGAGAGTCAAGGCGAGGATGGATCTTGACCACTATCACATCCCCCTGGATATGCCATCCACGAGGAAGAAGCTCCATCTCCTCTGGCAACAGCTGGTCACTCATAGCTTCTGCCAGATCTGGAGCCCTTCGATAGTAAATGGGGCTATCCTGGGATATGACAAGCAAACCGGGGATGTTGCACCTGACCGGTATCTCCACATAACCGCCCTTCTCTACCACCTTGCGGCCGCGATCAAGGAAGCCTTGAGCTATGACCATTTTCAGAGTAGCTGGCACATCCTCTCTCTTCGACCTCACCGCCAGAAGGGGCGGACTAGGATTTTTCGGCGTAGCTCTGCTCAAACTTCACGCCATCCCCAGTCAGATTCAAGCTCAAGATCAGGGTATCATTCTTGCGAGTGACAAGGTAATCCTGGCTATGGACCTGCAGGCTGGTATCATAATCCTCAGTGCCCGAAAAGTTAAGGGTCAGAGGGATCTGGGACCAGTTGTTAAGCAGATAGATCTTCACGCTGGCGTCTGTGCTGGTGTTCATCCTCACCAGGGTGTCAGTACCATGAGCTATGGTGACGATTCCTCCCCTGGCGCTTATGCTCTCATCGATGTTTGAGGGCAGCTTCATCTCAATTAGATTGGGCATCCCTTGAGGATTGCTTATGTCAAAGCCCAGGTAGCTTTCGTTACTGGAATTGATAAGATAGGCAGAATAATCAACAAAAATCAGAGGCTTGCTTGATGAATTGGAGGGAAAGCCGCCGGATAAGATATAGCCTCCCAACGCCATCAGCATGATCAAACCAGCCAGAGCTGCTACTATCATCTCTTTGCTCATTCTTCCTTTCGCAGGGAGCGATGGTGGCTCTTTTCCCGAGGATGGGGCAAAGGTGGCGGTGGCAGAGGGCTTTGGAGGAGCGGCTTCTTCCGCCTTCGCGACGGGAGGTTCGGGCAAGTCAGCTTCCTCATCCTCAGTTGCGGTTGTATTCGCGGCCTTTTCGAATAGACGGGAATAGGATTCCGGCCTGGGCTCAGGTGCGGCTTTGTCTTCGGGTTCCGCTGAAAATTCTATATCCTCCTCAGTCTCGAAGGAGGCAGCTTCCCCTTCCTCGGTGGGGGGCACCGTCGGCTCGGCAAGAGAGGGGGTCTTCCTGCGGGTGGGGAGGACCACCGCCCCTTCATCGAAGTTCAGAATCAGATCGGTATACGTTCCCGTGGAATCCACGAACTTGAGGGCGCGCGGAACCAGGTAAGAGACGCCGGATATCTTGACCTCCTCGAAGAACTCGGTGTTCTTCATCAGGCGATCCTTGAATGCATAGACGGCACCGCTCTCCATCTTTGCATCGATCTCGCTTAAGCTGGGGAAGCGGTCCTCCTGCGCAGCCAACTCTTTGGTGGCGACGACATAAGCCTCGAAGAAAACCCGGCTCATTCGATTGAGCCTGTTGGTGTAGCGCCTATCGAAGAGGAAGGAGAAGCTATCTCCTTTGAGCTGCAAGCTCTCTTCGCGCGAATGCCGCCAGGCAGAGAAAGAGACGTCCATTAGATATGCATATCTTCAATCCAAATAAGTATTTTATGTATGGCCAGATTGAATTTCTCCGCTCCAGAGATAGAAATCGTGATCAATACCGTGAATAGATCTCATATAAATCTCGTATGACAGCTATCTTTAAATCTCGCCGGAAAAAATATGGAGTCGATGAAACACTTGGGATTGGTGTGGGTTCTTTTGCTCCTGGGGATTGGAGCGATAATGGGACCGGCTACGGCACAGCTGACGGCCGGCCAGAGCGTCCCTCCATCGTTGAACTTGGGCGATAGTGCAATGGTTACAGTTACGCTGACCTATTACGGCAATAATGCCACTCAGGCGGTAATCACTCCCGGACTTCCTCCGGGGATTGAGACCAGCTATCCACAAGGCCAGACAGCGCAGCTATATCCTGGCATAACAGCGCCCATCAGCTATCCCATAAGAGCAATTCAGTGTGGCACTTATGTTATAGCTTCTCATGTATCGTATTCCGAAGATGGGACCTGGAGGAATTTGTGGCTGGAGTCGCCCCTCACAGTAATCGGACAGCCAACGCCGCAACCCGGCCAGATGGATCCCGCTGGCATGGGGCCTCTGCCTGGAGACACTCCGCAGGGGATGAATGGATCTGAATCGTATCCTCCCGGCTCTGTGCCGGCAAATCAGAGCGTTTGGGAGCCTAACAGCCCTCTGCCCATAAGTCCGGATGACAATGGCGATGCCCACCCGGGGGATGCCCCTGATTTGCAGGACCAGACACCGGATCAGATGCCTGAGACAGATAAGAATCGAAACCATTGAAATGGGGCCCCAGGATTTGAAGTACCGACCCTGAAGACGACCCGGATTGCATGGCGGAGCATGTGCTCTAAAAGCCTTGATCCCAAGGCCGAATCCCAGCACAATTGATTTTCAGGTTTTTTATCATTCCGCCTTTTTCTTATCCAGTCCCAGATCGCTGCGATCATATAGCGCCTGCAGGGAGAAGCCGCGCTCTTCGATAACCTCCCGTCCGCCCTCCTCGCGGTCGAGTATTGTCAGTGCCTGAACCGGCTCATAGCCGGCAGCGGCAATCCGGTCAATGGCTCTTAATAGTGAGGCTCCGGAGGTTACCACATCCTCCACCACCGCTACCTTTGACCCCTTCTCCAGCGCTGGCCCTTCCACATAGCTCATGGTGCCGTGCTTCTTGGGCTCCTTTCGCACGATCAGCGCTGCCAGCCCTCTGCCTTGCAGATGGCTCAGGACGGATATGGATGAGACAATGGGGTCTGCTCCCAAGGTTAGCCCGCCGATGGCCGATACCTGCGGATGGATCTGCTCCAGCATCAGCTTGGCGGTAAGATAGGCCCCTTCCGGGCTCAATGTGACCTTTTTGCAGTCCATGTAGTAGTCGCTCTTCCTGCCCGAGGAGAGAGTGACCGGCCTTATCTCCAGCGATCTCTCAATTAGCAGCTCGAGGAGTCGATCTCTATCATTCACTTTCAAATCCCTCTTATTCTGAATGCATAGCTGAGGAAGAGGTGATAATCCTTGCTGTCCTGAATTGATAGATGCCGGTCAAATCGATCCATGCGGGTCAGATTGGCCAATCCCCAGCCGCCTTTATCTCCGCCAAGAGGCCTAGATCGGTCCCATCCAGCAGATAGAGGCGTGCGTGCTCCATATTGGCCATCGCCAGGAGGGGACCACGCATATCCTCTGCCGGCTCATTGAGGGCCAGTCCTCCACAAAGAGGATTGAAGGCAGGCATGATGATGATCTCCCCAGAAGAGGCAAAACCGTAATGCTCCTCTACCACCTCCGTTTGTATGGGCGCTCTGGCCCAGACTGGATGGGTCTGGAAGTTGCCCAGGGGATCCTTGAGCCTCACTGCAGGGTGAAGATGAGCCGCTACCATAAACCCAGAACGTACGACCTTTTCCTCCGGCCAGGTATGACCATGAAAGTAGCCCCTGCCTTCCCGCACAATTCCAGTGGAGGGATGGACTCTAACCCCCAGGGGGGCCATGTCCGCCAGGTTGCTGTCATGGTTTCCCGAGACTATATCCACTCTCACCTGGGCAGATAGCTGACGGAGGAAATCAGGGACCTCTCGCTTCTCCTGCCAGCTCGTCTTGGGCACATTGTGCTTCAGGTCCCCCAAAATCAGCAGCCTATCAGGCATAATCATGTCCAGGTACCCTTTCAGGAGAGCGAGGATCTTTCTGGTCTGGCTGGGAATGGATACTCCTCCCAGCCACAGCTCATGCTCCAGGCCCAGGTGGAGGTCGGAAGCAATGAGAAGCCGCTCCTTTCCCTCTGCCAGGAGGAGAGGTGCGCCAAAGACTGGAGCAATGGAATAAGCAGGAGAGTCAGAATCCGGAGCGCTCAATCCAGCAGCCTCTCTAGCTCGGAATAGAGCTCATCGATATTCGAGGATATGCTCAGGCAGGAGAATTCTATCATCAAGTTGACCCGGGATCGTTCAGACTCCCCCGCTTTTCTGATATCCGTCCTTATTCCCAGAACTTTTTTTCCCTGAAGGAAGAATCGGCCGATCTCCCAGGCAGTGCCGTCATCCACTAAAGGCCCGTCTAGGATGGCCACCATCATATCGCAGCGGTCCAGAGCTCTCAGGTTCTTCCCGAAGATCTCCTCCGGCTCCAACTGATTTATTGATAGCTCATAGGGCCATATGACCTGAACGCCGGCATTTGCCAGCCTCTCGCGCAGAAAGGAAGAGAGCTCTCTTCCCCAGGCGATCTC
>NZ_DAIK01000017.1:0-10862 GCF_002496085.1 Methanosaeta sp. UBA458
CATTCTCGTGATGCGGAGCCCGCTCTCTTCGAACCTTGCTTAAGAGATCCTATAGGTATATAAAACTTCACGACTGGATAATCTTTAAGAGTCTCCAGTCCGACTTATAACCAGAGGCTGAAGAGGGATAGAATGGAACATAGTCACGGTCATGACTTGATATGCAATAAAGAGAGGACGACGATCCCCATGAAGGACCGGGGCGTCGCTGAGCTGGTTGGAGATATGGGCAGGATGGGCTTTCAGGGTGGCCAGCTTGGCGCATCTCTGCGCGTCTGGGAGAGGATGATGGACGAGGATGTAACCATCTTCCTGGGACTGGCGGGAGCTATGGTCCCAGCGGGGCTCGGGGAGTTCATTGCATATCTATTGAGGGAGAGGAAGGTTGACTGTCTGGTAAGCACTGGGGCCAATCTATTCCATGATCTGTGCGAGGGATTGGGGATAATTCACTTTCGGGGGAGCTCGTGTGCTGACGACGCCTACCTGAACGAATGCAAGATCGACCGGATATACGATGTATTCGTCTCGGAGATCGAGTTGCATAAGGCAGACAACTACATATCAGATTTCGTTAAGGGCTTAGACCAGGACCGCCGCTACTCCTCCCGAGAGCTGATGGAGATGGTGGGCAAGGGACTGCCCGATACCACCATCCTCGGTGCCGCCCATAAAGCCGGTGTTCCAATATTCGTTCCTGCTCTGGGAGATAGCTCCTGGGGCATTGGGATGGTTATAGCCCTGCGCGAAGGTTGCCGGGTTTTGGTCGATCAGATCAAGGATGTGGATGAGATCACAAGGATAGTGGAGAGGTCCGCCCAGACCGGTGTGATATATATCGGTGGCGGGGTCCCCAAGAACTTCATCCAGCAGACCGAGGTCATAGCGGAGCTCATAGGCAACTACTCCGGAGGGCATAGCTATGCCATTCAGTATACCGCTGACTCTCCCCATTGGGGAGGGCTATCAGGCTGCACATTTGAGGAGGCGGTCTCCTGGGGCAAGGTGAAAAAGGAGGCAAGCAAGGTGCAGGTCTTCTCCGATGCCACCATCACTGTGCCCCTGGTGGTGCAGGCATTGCAGGCATCGGGCCATAGGAGAAAGAGCTATCCGGTTTACAACTGGCGCGAGGGAGATCTCGAGCTGAACTACAGGTAAAAAAAGATTTTCAGAGGCCTGTGGCAGAAGCAAGCTGCAGGCTCTGATTTTTATCATTGTTGCCTTCGACCAGTACCACCAGATCTAAATTGTTCCAGAGATAAATATATTTGTAGGTGTTGCTATTTTGGATGTGTCTTATCTCCAGAGCATCGTGGTCGTTGATTGTGGCATTTCCGAATATCTTAAGGCCTCTGGCGATCTGATCGGCGTAATCCTCCTGGGACCTGAAGTTATTGATGGCTGCTAGTGCCTGTTCCTGATCAGGCAATCGGATATATGTGACCTTGGCATCATAGGGCTGGCCGCCTTCCTTGGCCTCCCATTGATATATTCCTACAGAGATATTGATCGGCTTGATCTCTTTTTCTCCATAGAACTCGGTTATATAATCGGTCATATTCACATTGGAGTCCATCTCAGGGAGGGCAGCCAACAGCTTGAATCCATCCGGCAGCATCGTTTTTGGAATATCCGGATTGCCTTCAAGGGAACCAGTGCTATCCTCTGCCAGGCAGCCCATTATCGATGCTAAAAGCAGGGATATGGACAGCACACAAATGGTCTCAATTGGTCTCATAGCTTTTCTCATCCATTTTCAAGTCCATAAGCTTTATGAGCCGAATTGGGATCTTCATCCGATTATGGTGGCCGATTGGGACATTATATTCACTTCGGAGATCCTTCCCTCAACTTCCATGGAATCGCCGAATATGCCTTCCAGGATCACCTTGCCGTCATGGACCATCAGTCTGACCACGCTCTCCATGACCTTTTCCCGGACTCCACCTTTCAGGGTATAAACCGTCAGTTCGCACATATATCCTCAAAAAATATAAAACGGACCCGGCGGGATTCGAACCCGCGACCCCCGGGTTAGAAGCCCGGTGCTATATCCTGGCTAAGCCACGGGTCCGCAAGTTTGTTTAGCCGCCCTTGGGCGGCATCTGACCTAATGACTGCTTAAGCTGTTCCTGAAGCTGTGTAAAGCGCCCTTGAATGCGCTCTTCTTGCTTTGCCATCGTCTTAAGCCTGATATCCATCATGTCCTTTCTCTCTTTCAATTCCTCAGTCAGCTTCAATTTGTCCGCTCTGAATAGAAGTTCGCCGACGCTCTTGTATATAACAGCGTCGTCTGCGCTCTTCTCCAGCTCTTTTAGCGCTGCTTCGGTCTCTCTGATCAGACCCTCTATCTGGGTCTTCTGAGTCATAACAGCCTGAGCCTGCTGCTGAAGCTGCTGAAGCTGAGCCAACTGGTTTTGTATCTGCGGAGGCAATTCGCCACTCATAAACTCACCATCTCAATTGCGATCTTGACCAACCTTATCCAGGTATTTAAGGCTGCCCGAAGGGAGACCACATCCTCGCCCAGGATCTTCAATCGAACAAAGCCAGGTCCTTCGACCAACTCGATATTCGACCGGTGGATCTCATCGTTCAACTCCGGTGCCAGCGCCTCATAGATCTCCTGGGAATGAGGCGTCTCTATGACCAGCTCTGTCCAGCCCTTCATAGCCTCAGACTGAACCTGGTCGCGCCTACATCCATGAAATCTATCCTGCCAGATGCCACGGAAATCGTTCTCGCCTCTGGATCGGGAAGATGCGACCACCTCAGCTCAAAGAACTGAGCAATCGCTTTTGATTCAGTCGACCGTCCCGTAACCACAGGCACATCCTTCTTCAGCCGTCCCGCCAGCGGCTCGCCCAGCAGCCGAAAGGCAAGCAATTCTTCTCCTGCTATAGAACGCTTGACCAGGCCCCGGGGGTTGCCATGATCCTCCACCACCACCAGCCAGGTATCCTCTCCTCCAGAGCTATGCTTTCCCCGGTTGAGATAGGGGACGGAGAGGAAGGCCGCTAGCGCCCGCCCAAACCTTCTCGCTTTGGAAGAAGGGTCTCGCGCGGTGGTGACCAGCATCAGACGGCTTTCATCTTCTTGACCGTGGTGGGCCGCTCCTTCATAAGGATCCTATGGCCGCAGTAAGGACAGCGTATGCCGCTGTACTCGTAGTCAATCTCCACGATCTTCTTGCATCTGGTACACTTGTAGGCCATCCTTTAATCCGCCTCAAGGCTCTTCTTGAGAGACCGCAAGACAGAGCGGCCTAAAGAGGTCTCGGGCAAAAAGGACCCGCCTGCGAAGGTATATCCACATTTTCTGCAGCTCCATATGGCTGTGCTTGTCCTTTTTACCTTATTCCTTCCACACTGGGGGCAATCATAAGAGGCCTTGCTCTTCTCCTCCAGATCGGCCACGAGCTTCCTCGACTTGCGGCCGTATCTCGCGCCAAACCTGGCTGCCGATCTGCTCTTCTTTCCCTTTGTAGTCTGCTTTGCCATGATCTTTACTTCCGTTTAAGCTTCCAGAAACTTTTCCCGGATTTCTCTCGCCTTCTCACATGCTATATCAATGATGCGGTAGACCTGCTCTGGATTCAGCATTCCTGTGCCGCTCTTCTGCATTCCGCAGATATCTCCGTTTGTGGTGGTGATGACTGTGAGCTTGGTGTTGGCTATCGCCTCCTCTTCCACTCCGGGATCGAACATCAGCACATCGGAAAATTCAATCGCGGTCGTGGCTATGGGAATGTCCCTTATGGGCAGGATATAATCCTCGCCCAGGCCAAACCTGGATGCAGGTACCTTGGTGCATAAAAGGGCAGATATTGCCCCCAGCGAGGCTGCATCGAGAATGTTTCCGCAGTCATCCAGAATATGCACATCGATGAACACTATCCAGACCTTCTTTCCCGGCTCGATGCAGAGAGCTTCAAGGTCCACCGCCTTCGATTCGCGCACCCCCCGATCCACCAACCGGGCCAGCTCGATTCCCACCTCATTGGGCGGCCCAGGCTCGAAAGAGGGCGAGGCCAGGGGCACAAGCTCTGCATTGGTGATTATGACTCCCCGGTTGGGAGAATCCTGGAAGGGCTCTCCGGGCTGCATCTTCACTCCTACCAGGACCTGGCTGGATCCCAGCTTCACCAGAGCGCTTCCCTCAGCCTTGCGAATGACATCCCTCTCAATAGAGATCTCCCGGTATTGATCGAATTTCCTGCCATCGATCCTCTCCCCCTTGATAAGGAGATTGTATATGAAATCCTTCTTGATCTCGGAGATGACGCTACTCACAGAGATGCACCTCCTCTCGAGCTGAGTCTGTTGAGATCTGGCTATACTTTGCCACTAAAGCCCTCCGTTGCAGCTCATAGATGTCCTTTGCCCCTTTCATGGCCATCGTTACTGCTTGTCCGAACTCGACCGGCGTCAGGTTGCCATCCATCTGCATCAGGGTGATATCGCCATTGGGGGTCATGGCGATGGGCAGATCGGCCTGTCCGAAGTTGTCCTCCTCTTTCATTGGGTCCAGGACAATGGTATCTCCTACCTTTCCTGCCGCACAGGAGGATATCATGCTCTTCATAGGAATTCCCGCATCCGCAAGAGCTACAGCCGCAGCATTTATGCCCGCGGTCCTCGTTCCTGCATCCGCCTGAAGAACCTCCACGAAGACGTCGATCACCGAACGGGGGAAAAATGAGGTCAGGATCACCGGCTCCAGCGCCTCCCGGCTCACCTTGGAGAGCTCGTAAGACCGTCGATCCGGCCCGGGACGCTTTCTCTCCTCCACGGAGAAGGATGCCATGTTGTATCTGTAGCGCACGATGGCTCTCGTTACCTCCTGCAGATGTCTGGGGTGGACCTCTCTGGGCCCATATACTGCAGCTATTACCTTATTTCCTCCCATCTCGATGTAACACGAGCCATCAGCTCTGGCCAGGATCCCCACCTCTATCTTCACCGGCCTGAGCTCGTCGGCTCGCCGGCCGTCCAGGCGGAGTCCGTCTTTGAAAAATGATATATCATTCTCATCCATAGCGATCAACTTCTGGCCTCTTTCTCTGCCTTAAGGAAGCTCACAATCCTGTCCGTCAGGCCATTGGTATGGGCTTCTCTCTCTATCAGGGCAATCGTCTTGAGTGCCAGATCCGTATCGTCTGCACAGCCGTTGATCCAGATTCTGCCGTTCTGGCCAACGAATATGCTGCAGTTTACCTCTTTTTTCAGCATGCTGATCATGGAGCCGCCCTTGCCTATCAGCCTGGGTACCCGGGTATGGCTGATCTCTATGACCTGTCCTGTCCTGATCGGGCCCAGCTTTCGGTCGTTTAAGGTTAGCTCCACCTTCATCGTGGGGTCCACATCCTTCACCCGGGTCATAATCGAGCTGCCGATGCGCAGATATTTAGACATCTCATCCGATTCGATCCTCTTGGGAAACTCCGAGATGTGCAAAAGCCCGTCATATGGCGAATTGATGTCCACGATCCAGTTGGAGAAGGTTATGTCCTTCACCACTCCTATGACATTATCCCCTGGCGCAGGCATATACTTTCCCGCCAGAGGTATGACATTTATCTTATCCCTGTAGTTCGCAAGTCCGTAAAGCAAGGAGTAGACGTTTCCATCTTTGATGTAAGTCCCCTCGCCCGATCTCTTGGCATCCTCAGAGAGAAGATCACCTGGTACTACCACCTTGCGATCCATGCGCTTCCTACTCCATTCTTAATGCTTAAGAAGCTTCGTCTCGGCCTCGCCTTTGGTTAGCCGGTTGACCAGGTCGTAAAACTCCGTCTGCATGCCCGCAGGTATCTGAACCACGCCGATCCAGGCACCGTTGTTCTGCCAGGCTTCCCGAGTTAGTCTGCCAAAGGCGGAGATCTCTCCGTAGGCCTTGGGAGCAAATTCAGGCGGAACCTTGACCGCCACCTCCACCTCCTCGAATCTTATGGGAATGAGAGGACGAATGGCCTTCATCACTATCTTGACCAGCTCGTCGGTGGATTTGGTGGGATCGATGTTGACGCGGGCCTCGGTCATGGCCTGATCGATCCGGCCTGGTGGATGAGGGGTTTTTGTCTGGGGATTGATGGCATTTCTGGCAATGACCTCAATGACCTGCCGCCTTTTGTTCTCCAAGAACCTCTTCCTCTGATCAGCGGTAAGGCTTATCTCTCCTTTCTTGATGATGACGGGAGCGATGGAGAGGGGATCGGTGGTTCCGAAGGCCTTTTGCAGATCTTCTTCCGGGCTTCTGTCTCCCCGAGAGGCATTCTCGAAGACATCCTCCACCGCCAGGATGTCTTCCAGGTTGACGCTATCGCCTCTCTTCAGGGCAAGCGCTCCGTCCGGGTCTACCAAAACCTCAAAGGTGGTTCCGTGGGTCTTCAGCCTGGCAGGTACTGCGTCATCCAGTCTGACCATCCTTATGCCTCTCCCTCTTCTCCCTTGCCTGGTTGGACCTTATTGGAAGCGACTATTGCCTTCATGCGTTCAACGTAGTCGCTGACCTCTTTTTCTGTCAACTTATAAAATAGCTTATCAGAGAGCTTGATGATGCCGATCTCAGTGGTTGATGCCTCCACCTTGCCTTCAGCTGCTCTGTGAAGAGCCTCCAAGCCCAGGAGGACCGCCTCGTCCATGGTCAGGTCTTCTCTGTACTTCTCCTCGAAGACCTCCATCACTGAGGATCTGCCTGCTCCGATGCCTGTGGCTTTGTACTCCAGCAGAGCTCCAGAGGGGTCGGTCTCAAAGAGCCGGGCCCTGTCCTCTTCTGCGCCGATGATGAGAAGGGCGGTTCCGAAGGGACGCACACCGCCGTACTGGGTGTACTGCTGCTTGAAGTCGCAGATCTTCTTGGCCAGGGCCTCAACCCCTATCGGCTCGTCATAAACCAGGCGGTTGATCTGGCTTTCAACCCTGGCCCGGTCAATCAGCACCCTGGCATCGGCTACCAGGCCAGATGTAGCTGCGCCGATGTGGCTGTCAATTTGGAATATCTTCTCAATCGATTTGGGTTCCATGAGCCTGCTAGTGATTCTTTTATCCACCAGCACAGCTACGCCGTCCTTTACCTTAATGCCTACTGCCGTAGTTCCTCTACGGACTGCTTCGCGGGCATATTCAACTTGAAATAGTCTGCCATCAGGGCTGAATACAGTAATAGCCCTATCATAACCCATCTGCGGTGCCATCTGCATCCTCGTGTCCTCCACATAAATCGAAAGAGGTCAGTCCCAGATATCTGGTATCTGAACCTCGGGTCCATTCGCTGTCATCTGGACAGAGATCGACCTCTAGGCCTTGGGTGCGAATAATGCACCCGGAAACTTCTTTCAGCTCGATTCTTCTTCTGTCGCAATCACCGTTTATTTTACATAGACGTGGTAAATACTTTTCTGTGGCCGATTTAATCGTCCCCGAGACCCCTTTTGCCTGCAGAGCCGCTCTAGTTCCCTGAATGGAATGAATTGAGGCTAAAGTGGCCCTGGCCTGGTCCATGTGCTTATGATGAAAGCGCAATATGCCCTGGCGGCCATCGAAGGAGATCAGATGGAGCCTGTTTTTTGCGCTGCCGATATCGCCGAAGAGGGTATGCTGGTTGGCTATGATCTCTTTGATCAAATCCTTGCCCTCTATCTCTCCTTCTGCCTCCAGCTGGAATATCATATATCTCCTCCTCATCCGGAGGACGGGCAGTCTGCTTCTCAAAGTAGCTCTACCCCCGGGGAAGGCCAGCATCTGCGATTCAGAGCCATGATATCACCGGCCAGGGACAGGGCCCGGCAGGCCTCCTGGTGCTCGAAGCCCATCACCTCCGCCAGGGCGATGATGTCACGGGGAGAACGAAGGTCCAGGTGGGACCTGGCCCCGACTGTGAGCAGAAGGCGCAGATCGAACTTGCGTGCTAGCTGCAGGTTCCGTCCCAGTGACTCAAGCCAGCGGGAGCGATGCCGACCCGATAGACGAAAGAAAGGACCGAGGTCAAATCCTATTGCCACCTGGTTTAGCTTGGCGGCTCGGGCGGCAGCTATGCCCAGCGGCCGGCGGCTGCTATATGAGGGGATTAATATGTCGACGTTGGGGTCCTCACTGGCTGTGCGCACCAGTTCCTCCGTTGCGGCCCGAACCAGGAGGAGAGGGTATCTCGGCCGAAGAGATGTAATCCTGCTGCGAAGGGATCTGACATCCTTTGCCATCACCTCCGCCCCGATGGCAACCTCAATCCCTCTTATCCTCTCTGCTGCTTCTGGCCGGAAGAGATTGCCAGGGGCTGCGTTGCATATTATGATTCCCCCGTAGCCCAGGCTTTTCGCCTTCAATGCCATGCGGCTGGCGGAGGACGATCCTTCAGGATAGGCTCTCAGGCACTCAAAATAGCTCATATGAGCTCACTTAGGATCTTGATGGCCTGCTGGCGATTGGAGGGATAGGTCTTGACCAGAGCACAGATGTCCAGAGCGTCCTTGGATTCCGTCAGGCGGAAGAGGCCTTTATAGGCGGCCTGCTTGTCCAAGCGAAGATGGAAGTGGCTCGCTCCCTCCAGCCGCTCTGGTATCTCATGGTGAAGGCGAAAGCTGTCCTCTGAGGGCAGTTGCTCACGTAAAATTTGAAAGAAAGCCTGAGCCTCCTTTCTTCTCAGAGAAGCCTCGAGGATTTTGATCTCATTTCCGAAATGGCCTAAAGCAGTCTGGGAGGATATATGGTCCAGAGGGACGAAGATGCTCAGAGCTTCGCGCACACGCTCCTCGTCCTCTGTCGCTGCCACAAAGGCCCGAATAGAGATTTTATCGATCAATGCTCTTCACTTGCCAGAGTATTGTCGATCCGGGTTGTATCCAGCGCTCTCGCTCACTTACCTCTGCCGTCATGGGCTCTGATGCCGGGCCTGGTCTTCTCAGTGCCAAAGCCCTTGTGCCTCTGGCCCCTGCCCTTGCGGCCAGCGCTGGTCTTGCCACGCACCGCTCTGCCCCGGTGGACGTTGTCTGCGACCCAGCAGAGGTCCTTGTCGCTCTTGATGGAGGTGGAGTGGGGATCTACCAAGATGACCTCATAGAACTTCTGTTTGCCGTCCTCTGCCACCCAGTAAGAGTTCAGGACCTCCATGTTGCGGTACCTTCTGCCCGCTCGCTCCTCGGCGATCCTCTGGATGGACTTGGCCATGGTGATGGTGTTTACTCCCATCTTGCTGGTCTTTCTGTTTCTCTCATAGCGGGACTTTCTTCTGCCGCCCCTTCTTACCTTGACACGCGCCACGATTATGCCCTGCTTGGCCTTATAGCCGAGTGCCCGCGCCCTGTCCAGTCTGGTGGGCCGCTCGATCTTCTGCACTGTGCTCTCCTGGCGCCAGGCCTTGAGCCTGTCCTGCCTCAGCGCGCCCACGTATCCCTCTCGAGGAGAGGACCAGGCATCGCCGATATAGCTGTAAAAAGATCTCATCTATCTTCACCTTGGCCGGTTCGACCTAATGGTCACATTCCGGAACTAGAGGGGGAGAATGGCTGATAGAAGATAAAGGTTTGCCAGGATCGATCATCCCAATCATTCGTCTCGAGCTATGCCTTCCACTTTATGGTATTGCCCTTGATCTTCAGCATTCCCCTTTTCTCCAGGGAGCGGGCTATCTCCTCTGCTACCAGGCTGGCGTCAACGCTCACAGTGAATCTACTGCCTACATCAAGAATGCACCTTTCGGCAAAATCCTCGATATCCATCTTTCCCTTCTCTGGGCACTCCAATAGATCCTCCACCACCAATCCCAGAGCCGTGATCAGTTGATACTCCTGGTAATAATTCTCCTGAAAATCCTCATCGATATCCCGGAAGAGCGCTGAGGAGGACTCATCTATGCTGACCACATACATTTTTTCCAGATCCACCTCCAATCGCTCATTGAGCAGAGGATCCTCGGGATCTGCCTCTTGGGATTTCAGATGAATATTGATCACAGGATCATCCAGCAGGTCACCTATTGGCTCACCCGGCTTGATATCGTTGAGATTGTAGAGATCCTTGGCGAAATCCAGAGCCACTATTGAGTATGCCAGGGATTCGAATAACTCATCTCTGGTTTTTTCGTCCGCCTCCTCCAAATCCTTCTCGTTCATCCTCTCTCTCTTGGTTCTCCAATCCGGGTCCAGCTCAGCCAGATACAGATCCATGAGCTCCTCATCATTGGATGCCTTTTCCAACACGGCCTTCATGGCGGAGATAAATTTCTCATGCCTCTCTAATATTCTGTTCCGCTCTCTAAGCTCGCTGGCTTTGCCTTGCAGAAAGGCCACAAACTCCGATTGGGCAGTGACCAGGCCTTTGACATCCACCTTGAAGCCCGCATCCCTCAGATAGTTGGCGACGCGAGTGGCTTCTTCTTCATAATATTCTCCCAGCTTGAACATAATGCTGGAATTTCAATCATTGCATATGAGGCTTGCTGAAGGTTCAAGCATATGAAAATAGCTTGTCCATCTCGCTATGGAACTGACCGAATACCCGAGATAGCTCCGCTCCTTTAGGGGTGGTGCGGTAGATGACTTTTGAGCCAGTGGGAACGGCCTCCATCAGCCCATTATTCATCAGACTTTCGATGTGGGATTTAGCGCTCAAGAAATTCAGATTTGCCTTATGAATGATCCGGGTCTTGCTCGCGCCATTCATGCATAGCTTCAGGATCTCTGAAGCGATTATGTCATTGGTTCTTCTCTTCTGGTTCATTTAGCTTCAACCTCGCTGCATTGATGAGCCATCGGGAATTATATAGACGATTACGTTCATTCTGATCAGAACACTGTGCAGATCCATCTTATTAACCATAAAAATCGACAATAAGAAACATCGCGCAGCCAGAATTAATCATATTAT
>NZ_DAIK01000139.1:0-14110 GCF_002496085.1 Methanosaeta sp. UBA458
ATGCGATGCCTAAGCGGCCCATTACTGTAGGCAGCTCTATTATTTAAAGCTTGCCTTTCAGCGAGCTTTGTTCTGCATCCAGTATTGGCCCATCGCCAAAGGAGTTTCTCCTATTTATATTTTGTGACCTTTGCGAGATTCATCTGAGCAATCCTCAAGTGAATTCGCGGATCAGGCCAAAAGGATGAACTCTTTCGGCTCCGAGTTGTGATCGAAGTTCCTATTTAAGGATTTCGCCATTCAAACATTCCGGTTATGATCGGAGCCAAATGACGATCCAGTGAACCCACCACATCGGCCTCTACCCCATTCAGACAATGCTATTTAAAGTTGCCGCAAACAGGCTAAATGCCTGCTTCCTTCGCCAATTCATCTTCGCTTGATAACTATCATAGCGAGATCAACTGGATTCATTGACCCCACCGAGAAACCCTGAATCTCCTTCTCTGCGATCCATAGAATCTCCTCTGCGGATAGAGTGCGATTGTTTATGACCAGATTAATGAGCCTCTCCAATCCGAAAGGCTCCCCATCTTCGTTCTCGGCCTCGACAACCCCATCAGAATATATGACCATGACATCCCCAGGTTGAACGGGTATGCACGTCTCCTCCAACTCCAGCCGATCTAGCATGCCCAATGCTATTCCTCCTCCACCCAGCGTATCCACCATACCACCAGGATCAACGATAAAAGGCGGATTAAAACCGGCATTCACATACTCTAAGATATGATTGGAAGGATCAAGGAGGGCATAAAAGCAGGCCAGATTCGTGCCCCGACCGTACTGGCTGATCTGAGAGTTGAGCTTGCTTATGGTATTGGATGGCCCCATCTTTTCCGGACAGGCGCGGATGAGAGCTCGCGACATAATGGCGAGCATGGCCGCCTGAATCCCATCTCCTCCCACTCCCGCCATGGCCAAGGCGATCTTATCATCCATTCTAGAGACATCATAAAGATCGAAACGATTCGTGCTTGAGGGATTGTAGAGAGCCTCGATCTCATATCCCTCCTCCTCAGGAAGAACGGAAGACACTAAACTGAGCTTTACCTCATCGATAAAGTCGGTCTTCATGCCCGAGCCGCTCAGCTTGAGGGCATCTGTATCCAGAGCAGCTGCGTAATGCTTCAGGTCTGATGCCATGCTGTTGAAGGCCCAAGCCAGATCCGCCAGCTCTCCTGAGGTATTCGCCCGGACATCGAAATCTCCTCGCGAGATCTTCTCCGCCATCCGGGCTAAAGAATCGATGTCCTCCTCAATCCTCCTGCCAATCAGGAATCCTGCTCCCAGCACTGCAATGACGGTTATGGCAAAAGCACTGAGGGCCATATCCCTTACTCTTCGCGAGGAGTCGCTCAATCCCTGGGTCGCACTGCTAGCCACCTCCTTGATGCCGGCATCGATGAACCGGGCGGGAAGGCTCATCTCCTCCGAGGCATAAGCAATGCCCAGGATCCAGCCAGGGGTGGTTATGGGCGAATATGCCACATATCCATCATCTCTCCCCAAAGCAACAATGGCAGATCCAGAGCTTCCTTTAAGCATCTTCTTTGCTACCGCCCTTACCTCAGGACTGGCAGCCTCAGATAGGTTTTCCGAGCCGAATATGATATTTAGTGGCTCGTCCGGCTTGTTATTGGACCGAGCTACTATCAGGCCAGTCCCGTCGATAATGAATGGATAGCCTCTGCCTCTCATCATGGAGAGATCTGTGAAGATGGACTCGATTGACACATCCATCCCCATGATGCCCGCGAATTCGCCCTCTCGGAAGAAGGGTGTGGTGATCGTCATCATCCTGTCGCCCTCATCATTCTCATAGGGTCCTGTCCAGATGGTCTTCTTTCTGGATTTGGCCAATGCATAATTGGGCGTGTCCTTGTAGCTGAATGGAGCAGTGCTCTTCAAGGAATCAGTGCTATAAGGCCAGGTGACCAGCACCCCGTCTTCTGTTCCAATGTAGGAGAGGGTGAGCACAGGCTCGGTCTCATGCAACGACTGCATGACCCTTGCAGGAACGCACAAGGATCTTATGGTGGCATTCCTCATCCCAGGAGTGAAATTTGAGCTGGTTGGCGCAATCCATATGCCAGGCGGAACGCAGCTATCGCTCTCCGAGAAGCTGCTGGCATAACTGGCCACCAGCTCATTCTGATGAGCCAGACTCCCGAAGAACTCGTTATACTGATTGGCCTTGGCAATGGCGAGCTGAACCTGATCAGCCTCATTGGGCATCACCAATAGAGCGGAGCGGTTCAGGGATACGCTGAGTTGTGTTATGTTCTCTTGAACATCACGGGATGCCTGATCCATCTCAAGGAGAGAAACGATGCCCACGTAAAAGAGCGGCAAGAGGGCAAAGGCTGCCAAAATCACGAAAATCTTGAATCCCAATCCTTTGATGCCAGCCATTCTTTCCATTTTTCTTTTTAAACCCAGACGTCAGCAGCTCATTCTTCGCTTTATCTCTTCATATCTATTATCAAATCGCTACCACTTTGCCATCACTGCGGCTATCATTTCAGAGCCCTGGGAGGGCAGCAGCATACGATGGTGTTGATTGATCTGATGGTATAAGCTTTTTCTCTCCCTTTTTTTCATAATTGCTATATGTTTTCTCCACCGTTTTCATGCATGCCCCCCATACAATATAAAGGCCGCGTCATCCAACTGATTGCCCCCTCTGCAGCTGATGTAGAAAGACATCAAAGATCGCCGAAAACGCGGGAGCTCCCCTTTCCAAATATCTCCTTTCTGTGATCGAGGCCGCCCGGGAAAGACAATACAACCCGGCCGAAGAGGAATAACTCTTCAACAGCAATCGAAGAGCTGAGAGAAGAGAATGACAGGCTGAAAGAAAGGCTGTACATCCAGACCCAGCTTTCGGAGAAATACAAAAGAGAGGCAAAGCGCCTCCAGGAGGTTGCAATGAATGCTGCTAACTTCCAGAGAACGACAGATTGACCGGGAACTCCTTGCGGTGCTCCGACGAGGACCGAGACATGACTATCAGCTCCTGAGGGCCCTCGGAATCCAGCCGTCAGACTGAGATCTGATGCGGGCTGTGAATGAGCAACGGGAGCCGCTGGAGATGCACGGCGTCAGCAATTAGATTTAGCGATAAGCCAATAGCTTCTCCCTTTTTTGTAGAGACCTTTATTAAAGCTCACAAACGAGGAGCGATGGTCGAGAAATATAACCCTTTCCACCTTCACCTCGACCTGAGCCCGCCGCATGGCAAGAGAAGCTCTGCAGTTGCTCAAGGCTTAATATAGGCATTCAATCCGAGGGTAATCGGCTTATCATCAACTTTAGCGGTAGTAACGATATTCCCATGTGTACTTGCAACAACAAGGGTTTTGCCGGACGACGATGGGGTTGGTTTTTCCAGGTCAATTTCTATGAAGAGCTTATTTTCCTTGATTTCTACTTTCAGAGTCATACGAGTTCTCCTAGTGGCCATCTTTTAGACATGCTCATCTATTACCCTTTCCCTAAGAGATCTTCAGACATTTTTCGATGATTTTCGCGCTGCAACCATGAGGCTCCTTTTCTTTAACGGTTGAGCGATCCTTTAGTTGCATGCTCGGGTCGTTGCCTCCAGAAGGATAATCCTCCATCCGAGTAATTCGAACTCTTCTCGCAGATCCGCAAGGTTTCAAATGTGGCAGTTCCAATGTCTTTTGGCCGCTCTATATCCAGCCAACGAATTTCCCGGGGCAGCAAAGCCGGCTGCCAGAGATCGGCCTTCCGTTATTCAGCAGATCTTAAGACAGCTCCGCCAGCCTGATGTCGGGATCCTCTGCCTCTTCCGGTTATCCCGCCGTGCCCGCCATCATATCCCTGGCCCAACGCCGATCCGCCGCCTGGGATAGGGCGTCATGAATCAAACCAGGACGAGATGTATCACCCTGACGGCTCCGGCCTTGTACTCTTCGATCCCAGCAACATCCTTAATGCTAGAATTCAAGTGCTTTCAGAGCCACTAGGATGTGGGACCCATGAAATATGATGCTCAAATTCTGAAGCGCTGGTTGGGAATGGCCCTATTCATTCTCTCCTTCGCCTTCTACGGATTCCTGCTTCTCGTGCCGCTCACCCCGTTCTCCGCTGAGGGCAAGATAGCATTCTCCGCCGCCGTGGTCGTTTTAGCGGAGGGTTCATTCTGGCTCTCGGTCCTCATCCTGGGCCGCGAGGCGATAGCAAAGTATCGGAAAGTCGATTGGCGATCCCGCCTTTCCGGATTGCTGAAAAAGATTTAAACCAGCGTGTGCAAGAGGGTGGCTGATCTTATGTTGCCCCGTGTAATTTTGCATAATGCCGTCAGCCTGGACGGCAGGATAGACGGCTTTCCCATGGACCTGCAACAGTACTACGAGCTGATTTCCATATGGAAGGAGGATGCCACACTTGCCGGATCTCACACCTTTCTCCAGGCCGCGAGCGTTGCCCCGCCGGAAGATGAGAGCGCTTTTGTCCCGCCTAAAATGGATCCGGGCGACAAGAGGGCGATTCTGGTCATCCCTGACAGCCGCGGGCGCATACGCACCTGGCATTATCTGAGGACTCTTCCCTACTGGCGCCATTTTGTGGCCCTGTGCTCAAAGTCAACGCCCGATGATTATCTCGAATATCTCAAACAGAGGCATATCGACTGCATAGTCACCGGCGAGGATCATGTGGACCTGAGGACGGCCCTGGAGGAGCTGTGCTCTCGCTATGCCGTAAGGGTGGTGCGGGCGGATGCGGGCGGCACATTGAACGGCCTGCTCCTCCGCCAGGGGCTGGTAAATGAGGTAAGCGTGCTCATCTATCCCAGCCTCGTAGGGGGAGAGACGACGAGCAGCATCTTTCGCGCCCCCGACCTGCCGGCCGCCGCGGATGGGGCTCCTGGCCAGGGGGCAGAGGGCACGATCTCGCTCCAACTCATGAAGACAGAGAAGCTCAAAGGTGATGTGATGTGGCTGCGCTATGAGGTCCGGCGATAGCCTGGCGGGAAATGCGGCCCAAATGAAGTCTTTAAATAGAATTCTTCCGCCTTCCTCCCTCCATGCCATGACACTGCATCATTTACCGCCTTGGCCACCATGGGGCAGCCAGCAAGATATCATTCGCCTTCTCTCTAAGTTGAGAGACTGCCTTGCCGTCATCATGCAACTGCCTGCATAGCTGCTCATAGTTTGTAAAGTGGTGCCGCCCATAGCTGAGCAACTGCTGAAATGAAGGGCGTGGGGTGTTGTAGTGCCTGGCAACTTCGTTATAGAAATCCCTTGGTGTAGACGTTATTTTGACATGGCAGTTATAAGCCCGAATAAGGGATTTGGAGTCGTATGATGGTTTTACAGGCATGTTTACCAATCTTTCTTAATCAGCCACGTTGCAGACCAGGATCTTAAAAGTTCTCATTGCCTTAATCCTATGTGCAAGAATAAATGAGATGATAGGAGTGAATCTATCAGAAGTAGCAGGGATAGACGCGAGTAATTTCTACCCTCTGCAAATCACTACCTTGAAAATACGCTTAGGAGGAGAATATGATCATGAAGGAGACCGATGTGATGCCAGGAAAATCGGCAGAAGAATCTCTTGACCCTGAGGACTGGGAATCCATGCGCATGTTAGGCCACCGAATTCTAGACGACATGATGGACTATCTGGAGACGCTGCGGGACCGACCAGCCTGGCAACATGCGCCGGTTGATGTAAAGGCACATTTTGCGGGATCTCCCCCTGTTATCCCCCAAACACCAGAAGAGATCTATCAGGAGTTCACCCGGTACATACTGCCTTACCAGATCGGCAACAACCATCCGCGTTTTTGGGGCTGGGTAGCTGGAACCGGAACCGTGATGGGGATGTTTGCGGAGCTGATATCGGCTGCAACTGATGCCGTTAGTGGCTCCTTTTCCTACCTCAGCAACAACTACGTGGAGATGCAGGTTCTAGACTGGTGCAAGACTATGCTTGGCTACCCTGCCACTGCCAGCGGCCTTATTACAAGTGGATGCTCCGCTTCGAACCTCATCGGATTAGCAGTAGCTCGAAATGCTAAAGCCCAGTTTGACCTGCGAAGCAAGGGCATGCGGGCTGCACCGCAGCTAATGACTCTCTACTGCTCAGAAGAAGCTCACTCATCGATCCAGAAAGCTGTTGAGCTGCTCGGCTTTGGAAGCAGAGCGCTGCGCCGCGTACCTGTAAACGAATCCATGCAAATCGACCTGGAATCCTTAAAGGAAGCAATCAAGACCGATCGCGAGGGTGGGTACCATCCAATTTGTGTTGTTGGAGTCGCTGGAACTACCAACACCGGAGCCATTGACGATCTTGAGGCTCTTGCAGAAATATGCAGTAAGGAGGGTTTGTGGCTGCATGTCGACGGTGCATTCGGTGCATGGGCGGCCATAGCACCGAGGTCGAAACACCTTGTCGCCGGCATAGAAAGAGCTGACTCTCTGGCGTTCGATCTCCATAAATGGATGTACCTGTCGTATCCTATCGGCTGCGTGTTTATTAGAGACGCCGATGAACACCGTCGCACGTTCTCACTGACACCGACGTATCTCGCACACGGTGAAGGAGAGCGCGGATTGACAGGTATCGACGTGCCCTGGCTCTCTGACTACAGTTTTGAACTGTCGCGCGGCTTTCAAGCTCTCAAGGCATGGATGACTATTAAGGAACAAGGCACAGAGAAATATGGACGCCTCATCCAACAGAATATCGACCAGGCTCATTATCTAGCTAGCTTGGTCGAGAAATCTCCTCAGCTTGAGATGGCATTGCCAGTTTCGCTTAACGTAGTCTGCTTCCGATATATCCGATCAAACATGAGCGATTCCATGCTCGATCTTCTCAACAAGCAAATTGAGGTAGAACTTCAGGAAAAGGGGATTGCCGTTCCCTCGATTGTTACCATCAAAGGCAAAAAGTACCTGCATGCTGCAATAACAAATCATCGGAGCCTTCAGAGCGACTTTGACTTATTGGCGCGAGAAGTAGTTCGAATCGGAGATGAGCTGGGCTAAAGGAAATTGCTATAAGCTCATTCCCGAATGCGCTGGCTGCCGTCCCGGGTCTAGGCTGATGAATGCCAGGTGCAAAGCCTTCCTAAGCAATGTATAACAGGCTTGGAGACAAATCTAGGAGAAGCCCAATAAGCGATATCAAGAAAGAGAAATTAGTGCGGGGGACGGGATTCGAACCCGCGAACGCCCGCGCGACAGGGCCCTCAACCTTGCTCCTTTGACACGGGCGTGGAAAACCCCCGCTCGCAAATATGAGTTATAGATCGGCTCGCTTAGCCGATCCCAGCTCTAAGATAGCTCTAGCGACATTGAATCGAGGTCAAGAGCCCTCTTCTTGATCTCTTCTGCCGCCCTTGTCACCATTCTCCATTGGCCAATTCGGTACGAATCAAGACGACTGCAAACTGATGATTCTCCGGCCGCTAATATTCGATACCCAGAGGTGGTTCACACTAAATGAAAAAGACATCCTCTCCTATCTGTTACAGATAATCGTATAGGAGGTTTATTTCCTTCAACAGCTCAATTGTTCTGTCCTTTTGAAGGATCTCCTCCGTCTTCCCATAGGCTTCATTGTGATGCCCTAAATACAAAAACACAATGCAATCATCTATAATCGTATATGCTATAACAAAAGGATCGACATGCACAGCACGGACCCCTTTAAGCCTATGGCTTTTGGGCTCTCCCATATCAGGATTGATCAGAATCTGATCTATTTTATTAATGAACCTGTCTTTAAGCGCCTTGTTTTTCCTTGTTAACTTAATAAATTGCCTGTCAAACTCAGGGACTCTATAATAAATACATCTCATAAAATTTGGTTACAGTTCTCTGAGCGAGTTCAAGAATTCATCTTTGTCACTATAGCCTTTTCCCTTCCCAGCCTTAAACTCTTTTATGCCTCTAATAACTCCTGACGCGAACTCATTTGCCTGAAGATCTTCTAAGGAAGATTTTTCCTTCTTTGAGGCTGGCTGAACTACTGCACTCATTAGATTAACATATTGGCTGAATGCATA
The DNA here is from genome assembly GCF_002496085.1 of Methanosaeta sp. UBA458. Classification (NCBI taxonomy): domain Archaea; kingdom Methanobacteriati; phylum Methanobacteriota; class Methanomicrobia; order Methanotrichales; family Methanotrichaceae; genus Methanothrix; species Methanosaeta sp. UBA458. The sequence goes on from NZ_DAIK01000139.1 coordinate 8,051, forward strand.
CTTAAAGTCTCTTCTCCGGCTGACACATCCATTTAAGCCCATAAGTTAGCATACAGTAACCGACATGCGCGGAGTCCAGGTTTCGATCCCGGAGGATCCGCATAGGGTCATCGCGATCAGCCGAGGAATCATAGACACTGCCATGTACTCATTCGGCGTGCAGGACAAGCTGGTAGGCGGGAGCGTATACAACAAAGATAGTGGGTATGGCAACTACACATACGACAACGAGACCCATCGCATATGCCCCTTTATCTCCTTCCTGCTCAATCCGGATTATCGGAATCTCACCAATGTGGGAGCTTTTGGCGGGCCCCTAGGAGTTGCACCCAACGTAGAGGTTGTGGCCTCACTTAATCCAGACCTGGTGATAATGAGGGATCAGGGCGCAGATGAGGAAAACACAGCTAAGTTCCTGGACGCCGCAAAGCGCCTGGAGATTCCCGTAGTTGTGCTGAAGTATGCGGACTGCTACGATGATATCAGCGTCGGCACCATATATGAAGAGATCAGGCTCTTGGGAGAGGTATTTGGAAAACAGGAGAAGGCAGAGGAAATTGTCGCCCTCATGAACGAGCAGGTAGAACTGATCAGGGAGCGGACCAAAGACATTGCAGATGAAGACAAGCCACGAGTGCTGTACTTCGGCGCACCATCCTATGCAAAGGATAGGGGAGGCGCAGGCTATGCTTTCGGCACAGATACCATAGAGTCTGCTTTCCTGGAGGACATAATCAATGCCAAGAACGCTTATGACGGCGACAATACCGAGCTAATCTCCGCCGAGCGCCTTTTATCCATAGATCCCGATGTAATAATATTGCCGACATACTCCGGCTACCATCCTCCCAGTGTGATGTACAATGAAGAGCAATTTGGGAAAGTCCAGGAACTTAGGGCCCTTAAAGATAGGCGGGTTTATTCCCTTACGGCCACACCGATAATGGACGAGAGACTGGAGTTTCCAATTAACTTGATGATAGCGGCGAAAGCTATCTATCCGGATCGCTTCGAGGACATAGATCTTGAAGAGTGGATTGGCAATTACTTCAAAGAGCTTTACGGCGTGGACGATGAGAAGGCAAACGAGCTTATGGACGCGCTGCTTCTGCGCTACCTGGAAATAACCTGAATTGATCTTGTCAAGTGATCGCCCAATACAACTTCAGAAATAGGAGAAATTTCAATGAATCTGCCAGAGGTAAATGTCAGCTGCGAGGAGCTTTACAGGATGCTTTATGCTCCTATTAAAGCTAAGCTGATGATGAGTGGAATCGAGCTAAATGTCTTTAACCAGCTATCCGAGCCCAAATCGGCAGAGGAGGTGGCGAAGGAGATCCGAGGTCAATCCCGGAACACCATGCTATTTTTAAATGGCCTGGCTGCCTGCGGCCTGATAGAAAAGCATAACGGCCTCTATCGGAACGCACCAATTGCACAGGCTTTTCTGGTTGAGGGAAGCCCAACCTACTTAGGAGAGGGGTTTGCCCATCAGGCCTCCATGACCGATGCGATGCTGGCAAACCTGACAAAGATGATCCGAGAGGGACCGCCGGCAAAGCCTCCGGAGGACGATGCCGATCCTCAAAAATGGAGCCAGTTTGCATCCTGGATGGCCAATAATGAGCGCGCGGGCATTGCCCAGCAGATGTCAGAGCTGATCTCTCTGCAGCCTGAGTTTGCATCATTTCGAAAGATGCTGGATCTGGGCGGCGGTCCAGGCATCTTTGGAATTTCAATGGTCGCAAAGCATCCCACCATGAGGGGAGTGATCTTTGACCGAAAGCCTGTAGTCGAAGTTGCGGAGAGGTTCATCAAAGAGTATGGAATGGAGGACCGGATGGAGGTTCTTGCAGGAGATTACAATCTTGATCCCATTGGCGAGGGTTACGATCTCATCTGGGCAAGTGCCACCCTCAACTTCGCCCGGGAGAATATGGACTCTGTGATGAAGAAGATCTACGAGGCCCTCAATCCCGGCGGCCTTTTCGTGAACCTTTCTGAAGGCCTTACTGATGAGGGAACGAAGCCGGACTTCTATGTGCTCTGTACTGTGGGCTGGGCCATGAACGGCCCGATGATGGCCTTCGAGCAGGGCTTCATTGCCGATGCCATGCTGAATGCTGGATTCAGATCGGTGCGGTCTCGCACTCTTCGAACCGGATGGGGACCAATGGATATCGACATTGCTCGAAAATAAGAGGGCGTGATTCTAATCTATTTTTTTTAAAATTATGAGCGAGATGTTGATAGCTTTTATATGAAGTAGTTGTAATATATTCATACTAATCAATACCAAAACTCGGATAAGTGTTAACCAAAAGGCATATATATCTATACTGACATGTCGTTATCGATATAATGGCAACTGGTCTCTTGAAGATGTTGATGCTTCATATCATAAAAGGGGGTGAAGTATCCGGCTATGATTTAATAAAGAAAGTGGAAGCAATCACGGGAGAGAAACCCAGCACAGGATCGATCTACCCATTACTAAAAAAGATGGAGAGGGAAGGCTGGGTCTTAGGCAGGTTCGAAGATGGCAAGACCTACTACAGCCTGACTGAGACCGGCAAAGAGCACATAGCTCAGATAAAAGAGGCAAAACACGAGTTTATCAAGAAGATTCATCAATCAATAGCTTTGGCCAACGAAACCTTTGAAGATAGCGATATCCAGGCCCTCATGAATGAGATGCATGACACTCATAGAGGTGTTCATTCTCAGGACATAGAACAGTTGAAACTCCTTGAGTCATTAATTCGTGAAGTCGCTGAGCTTTCGCGTAGAGGTGTTGGGCGAGGAAAAATAGAATCCATCCTCTTGCAGGCCAGGGATGAGCTAAAAAAACTTGATTAGAAGTATTTCAAAAGAAAACTGAGTTTTGGCTTCAGGTGTAGAGGGCAACTATGACTGATCTGAATCATTATGATGGTGAAAATCGCTATGGACAAAACGGACACAGACGATGCCGAAGTAGCTTCTGGATACACGATCCCGAGCAGGTCTTCAGTGAGCTTAATCTCAGAGAGGGCGACTGCTTCCTCGACATGGGATGTGGATCTGGAGATTATGCCATTCGAGCTTCAGAGATCGTCGGGAATTCAGGCAAGGTATTTGCGCTGGATAGGTGGCAAGACGGCATAGATGATCTGACTGAAAAAGCCGGTTCTCTTAGGTTGAATAATTTAAGGGCAATCGCCGCAGATATCACCGCCCCGTTGCCCATCGAAGATGGCAGCATCGATGTTTGTTTCCTGGCGACAGTGCTTCACATATTCAAACTGGCCGATGTAGAAGGCGTTTTGTTCAACGAGATTCGCCGCGTCTTAAAGCCCGGTGGGCGAATTGTAATCATCAACTGCAAGAGAGAAATCCAGCCTTTCGGTCCGCCGGTGCATATGCGTCAGTCACCAGAAGAGCTCGAAGGATGTATCAATAGTTACGGCTTTGAAAAGACAAGCCTAGCGGATCTTGGGTTCAATTATATGATCCAATTTATTAAAAAATGATGACGGACAGGAATTCTCGGTTGATTGAAGGGCCCATACCAAAAACATTGATCATGCTGACAATCCCCATGATTTTTGGAACTATTAGCATGATTATTTTTAATTTGACAGATACCTTTTTTGTCGGCCAGCTGGGAACCGGCCAGCTAGCGGCGATGAGCTTCACCTTCCCTGTTGTCCTTTTCGTAAACAATTTGGCCCACGCAGTTGCCATTGGAGCCTCTGCTGTGATTTCACATTCAATCGGTGAGGGAAATCGCAATAAAGTAAAAAGACTGACGACGGATAGCATAGTTCTATCGCTGTTACTCGTGGGCTTCATTGTGCCAATTGGTCTTCTTACCATCAACCCTTTATTCCATTTCTTAGGAGCTTCCTTAGAAATCATAACGTATATCAGAGAGTATATGGTAATATGGTATCTCGGTTTGGTTTTCATTGTAGTCCCAATGGTTGGAACCAACGCAATTAGAGCAGCCGGAGATACAAAAACACCCGCATTCATCATGATGTTTGCAGCTGGCGCAAATATTATTTTAGACCCAATTTTGATTTTTGGAATCGGCCCGGTTCCACGTCTTGAAATTGCGGGCGCTGCAATGGCCACAGTAATCGCACGGGCCCTAACCCTGATTATGTCATTGTATTTTCTGTATTATAACGAGAGGATGCTTTCGTTTGATATTCCCTCGTTAAATTCCATCCTTGTTTCCTGGATTCAAATTCTCTACATAGGTTTGCCCAATGCAGGAGCAATGATAATCACCCCCCTTGCTGCCGGATTTATTACCAGAATAGTGGCTACTTATGGCTCGGACGCTGTTGCTGGTTTTGGCATTGCGACTCGAATGGATTCGTTTGCCCTTATAGTTATTATGGCTCTCGCAAGCGTGGTAGGTCCTTTTATCGGTCAGAATTGGGGCGCAGGTAAGTTCGATCGCATCAAATCTGGGACGAAATTCAGTTACCGATTTTCCCTGATATGGGGCTTGATTATGTTCATAGTGTTTGCATTTTTGGGTGGCACAGTTGGATCGATATTCAGCGATGATCCTGAGGTTATTTCAGTTACAGGCCTTTATCTGTCAATTGTTCCAATAGGATATGGCCTGTATGGGATTGTGGCAATTTCAACATCTGCAATGAGCGTATTAAAAAAGCCAATACACGCAGCAATTTTGACACTTACTCAAGCATTTATTTTGTACATCCCAATGGCTTATGTTGGCTCTCTCCTGATTGGCCTTTGGGGCGTATTTCTCGCACTCCCTGTATCGTATTTGGTCTCAAGCATTGTTGCAATTTATACGCTTAATCGAATTATAATGTATAGAGAAAAAACAGTCAAAAGAGTGATTGATCAAAAGATTATTCAAATGGAGGCATAAAATTGACAGGAGGAGATAATACGAAAAAAATTAGACCCTGTGGTGTGCATAGGGCGGTACCGTTCATGAGAGTCCCGCTTACCCTCGGCTTTGCTGTCATGGGCCTGCTGGTCTTCATTCTCAGCAGCAACGTCCTGGCCGCCGATGAAAAAGTGGATACGCTTACGGTTGCCGCACTAAGCGGCGATCAGGGATTCCCCTCGCCCTACGGCCATTACCCGCATGGCGGAGGGTATATCATGATGAGCTTCATCTTCGACACATTGATATGGAAGGATCAGAACGGCTTTGTGCCCGCTCTGGCAGAGACATGGAAATATCTGCCGGATGAGAACGCCTATCTCTTCCACCTGAGAAAAGGCGTTACTTGGAACGATGGCGAGCCCTTCACTGCAGATGATGTGGCCTTTACCTTCCAGTATACTAAAGATCATCCCTATCCGCTGGTGGACTCAAGCATCATTGACAAGGCGGAAGCCATAGACGAGAACACCGTTAAGATCGTCCTCACAAAGAGCTATGCGCCCTTCCTGGACCAGGTGGCAGGTGCTCAGCCAATCCTGCCTCTGCACATCTACAGGAATATGAGCGATCCCGATGACTACAAGGATGAAAAAGCACTTACAGGCACTGGTCCCTTCCGGTTGGTTGACTATGACCAGACACAAGGGACCTACTTCTACAAGGCCAATGAGGATTACTATCAGGGATCTCCAAGGGTCAAGCAGCTCAAGTTCGTAAAGGTCAGCAATGAGATGGCGTCTGCATCCTTAAAGAAGGGTGACATCGACGCTGCCAGCGTGCCAGCTGAAACAACGGAACCACTGGAAAAAGAAGGATTTGATATCAAAGAGTCACATGACACGACCATGATCATGGCCATAAACCATAAAAAGGAACCATTCTCTGATGTCAGGTTCAGGAAGGCCATCTACTACGCCATCGATCGCCAGGCTCTGGTGGATATCTTCCTTCGGGGCTTTGGCTGTGCAGGCTGTCCCGGGATCCTGCCTTCAGACCATCCATGGTATAATCCCGACCAGGAGCAGTATTCCTTTGACCCGGCAAAGGCAGAGGAACTGCTGAAGGAAATGGGATATTCCAAAGATGGTCAGTACTTCTCTAAGGATGGAGAACGCCTGGAGATAGAGCTGCTAGTA
>NZ_DAIK01000118.1:0-6550 GCF_002496085.1 Methanosaeta sp. UBA458
GACGACGCTGTGCGCCAGATCACCGCCACCATCGCCTCCCAGACTCTCGCATCCACTAACCGGGAGAAGTACGGCCAGATAAGAGAGGGCGTGCAGGTAGCATTCCGCAACGATGAAGGCGAGCTGGTGAAAGAGCGGATGCAGCTCTTCGATTTCAACGAGCCGGGCAACAACCATTTTTTAGCTGTACGAGAGCTATGGATACGTGGCGACCTCTACCGCCGCCGGGCAGATATCGTCGGCTTCGTAAACGGCCTGCCGCTCTTGTTCATCGAGTGCAAGAACATCCACAAGAACCTCAAAGCCGCCTTCGAGAAAAACTTCTCCGACTACCTGGACACCATCCCTCACATCTTCCATCATAACGCCATTGTGATGTTCGGCAACGGCCAGCAGGCAAAGATCGGCACCATCACCAGCAAATGGGAGCACTTCCACGAGTGGAAACGCCTGGCTGAAGAGGAGCCGGGAGCTGTGGACATGGAAACTTTGCTCAAAGGCATCTGCGACAAAGGCAACTTCCTGGATCTACTGGAAAACTTCATACTCTTTGACGAGTCCAGGGGCGAACCTAAGAAGATCCTGGCCAAAAATCACCAGTTCCTCGGAGTCAACCGGGCCATTGAAGCGGTCTGTAAGCGCAAAGAGCTGCATGGAAAGCTGGGGGTCTTCTGGCACACCCAGGGCGCAGGAAAGAGCTATTCCATGGTGATGTTCACCCGCAAGGTCCATCGCAAACTCGGCGGCAACTTCACCTTTCTGGTGCTCACCGATCGAGACGACCTGGATTCTCAGATCTACAAGACCTTCGCCGGCTGCGGCGTGGTTGACAACGATCAGGTTCAATGCCGCGCTTCCAGCGGCAGCCACCTGAGCCGACTGCTGGCCGAGCACAAGGCCTTCATCTTCTCACTGATACAGAAATTTAATCAAAAAATTGACCCCGGCGAGGGATATACCCAAAGAGACGACATCATCGTAATCACCGATGAGGCGCACCGAACTCAGTATGGCACCCTGGCCGAAAATATGCGCAACGCTCTGCCCCATGCCAGCTTCATCGGTTTCACAGGCACCCCGCTCTTCAAAGAAGATCAGATCACCCGAAAGGTATTCGGCGATTATGTTTCTACCTATGACTTCCAGCGGGCAGTGGAGGACAAGGCCACCGTTCCACTATACTACGATGCCCGCGGCGAGAAGCTGGGCGTGGCCATCGGCGACCTCAACGAGCGCGTCGCAGAAAAACTAGAGGAGTTTGAGATAGACGATATCAACGTCGAGCAGCGTCTGGAAAAGGAGCTCAAGCGTGAATATCATATTATCACCGCGGAGAAGCGGCTGGATCAGGTAGCTCGGGACTTCGTGCAGCACTATTCCACTGCCTGGGAAAATGGGAAGTCGATGATGGTCTGCATCGACAAGATAACCTGTGTGCGGATGTATAACCTGATCAACAGTCACTGGGAAGAACGGATAGCTGAGCTGGAGGCAGGACTCTCTTCTACCTCAGATGATCAGGAGGAGATCTATCTTAAGCGTCAGATAGAATGGATGCGCGAGACTCGGGCGGCTGTAGTGGTTAGCGAAGAGCAGGGTGAGGTCGATAAGTTCCGCAAGAGCGGCCTGGACATAACTCCCCATCGCAGACTCATCAAGGAAGGCATCGACCTGTCTGAGTCAATGCGCAGCAAGCCCCAGTTCCATAACATGCAGCGGATTAGTCTTGACGACGCCTTCAAAACCGATGAACATCCGTTTCGCATCGCCATAGTCTGCGCCATGTGGCTGACAGGATTTGATGTGCCGAGCCTCTCTACTCTCTACCTGGACAAGCCTCTGAAGGCCCATACTTTGATGCAGGCCATAGCTCGCGCCAACCGCGTGAACGAGGGCAAGAACAACGGCTTGATCGTCGACTACTGCGGCATCCTAAAGCACTTGCGTCGAGCGCTGGCAACCTTTGCAGGTCCCCGCCCAGATGATGGTGAACCGGGCGGTGAGATCGATCCGGCCAGGCCAGAGGAGGAGCTACTGTCCGATCTGGCCGAGGCGATCAGCTTTGTGCGGGCCTTCCTCGATGAGCGGAATGCTCCTCTGGATGACATAATCCATAAGACAGGCTTTGAGCGCAATGCCGCTATTGCGGCCTGCAAAGAGGCGGCCAACGAAAATGATGAGACGCGCAAGCGCTTTGAAATCATGTGCCGGGAGGTCTTCAAAAAATTCAGAGCTTGCATCACCCTTCAGGACATAAACGCCTATCGTGATGATCGGGATGCGGTCAACATCGTTTACAAGAGCCTCCAGCAGGATCGAGAAAAGGCTGACATCACAGACATCATGAGGCAACTCCAACATCTAGTGGATGAAGCAATCGATGTCCAATCTGACACAGTGACTGAGCCTGGGGAGCCGTACGATATCAGTAAAATCGACTTTGTCCGGCTCAAACAAGAGTTCGAGAGATACAAGAATAAGAACACAGTGGTTCAGAACTTGCGTCAAGCAGTGGAGATCCGATTGCAGAGACTGCTACAACAGAATCCCTTGCGCACAGACTTCCAGCAACACTACGAGAAGATCGTTGCCGAGTATAACCGCGAGAAGGACCGGGCAACAATTGAACAGACCTTCGAGGCATTGCTCAAGCTCGTCCAAGGACTCGACGAAGAAGAAAGCCGAGCAGTACGAGAGGGGCTCGATGAAGAATCTTTGGCCATCTTCGACCTGCTGAAAAAGCCAGATCTTAAGGGCGTTGATATCAAGCGCATCAAAAAAGTTGCAGCTGAATTGTTGAAAACGCTTAAGGAGGAAAAGCTCCGAGTTGACCAATGGCGCGATAAGGAAGCGACCCGTGATGCTGTGCGAGTGACTATTCATAACTTTTTATGGAATGAAGATATAGGCCTTCCCGTTGGCCTGTATTCAGAAGCTGATGTGGCACAAAGGGCTGAAGATGTATTCAGACACATCTTTTGGGCTTATCCCACATTGCCATCTCCTTACTATAGTGCATCGGTGGCATAGGGAAAAGATGCTGACTATGATATTGTGATTGATGGCAGGCTGCAGAGACAAATCCTTCCAATCGTCTTCATGTTGACGATCTGCCAGGATTTTCTTCTACTCAATCCAGCCCAAAAAAAAGGAAGACTTGAGAAAAGGATAGAATTCTAGATCCTTCCTCAATTCTACTTTATATCACTGTGGTACTCCTGCAGCGATTTCGCTGCTGAATGGCCTGCTCTTGAGGCACTAATCCCCTTTGCCGCCGCCGAAGCAGCAGCAATGGTGGTAATATAGGGCACCTTGTATTTGATTGCTGCCTTTCGGATATAAGAATCATCATACTGGCTGGCCTTGCCGATGGGGGTGTTTATCACCAGCTGAATCTCCTTGTTTTTGATGGCATCATCGATATTGGGCCGGCCCTCATAGATCTTCTTGATCATCTCCGACGGGATGCCATTCTCTTTCAGGACCGCTCTGGTCCCGCTGGTGGCCATAATTCTAAAGCCGAGCTTCTGAAACTCCCGCGCAACCTCCACCAGCTCCATAGATCTGTCCTTGGCGGCCACGGTGATCATGACCGTCCCCTCCTGGGGAAGCGAGGGCTTGGCAGCCTCCTCCGCTTTATAGAAGGCCATGCCGAATGAGTCGGCAAGCCCCAGGACCTCTCCAGTGGATCTCATCTCCGGGCCCAAGAGGGGGTCGACCTCAGGGAACATATTGAAGGGGAAGACAGACTCTTTGACACCATAATGAGGGATATTTCTCTTCTTCAGCCCCAGCTCGTCCATTCTTTTGTTCATCATCATCTGGGTGGCTATCCTGGCCATCGATACATTGCACACTTTGGATACCAGCGGCACCGTCCGGGAAGCACGGGGATTGGCCTCCAGCACATAGACCACATCGTGGCTGATGGCATACTGCATATTCATCAAGCCCACCACATGCAGCTTCTGAGCTATCTTGCGGGTGTACTCCTCAATGGTCTGCAGATGCTCGCCGGAGATGCTCACTGGCGGAATTACGCAAGCCGAATCGCCGGAATGAATGCCCGCCTGCTCGATATGCTCCATCACTGCGGGCACAAAGGCCTCTTTGCCGTCGGAGAGGGCATCTGCCTCCGTCTCCAGAGCATTCTCGAGGAATCGGTCGATGAGAATGGGCCTCTCTGGGGTGACGTCCACTGCCGCGGCAACGTACCGCTCCAGCATCTCCTCGTCGTATATCACCTCCATCCCCCGTCCCCCCAGGACGTATGAAGGCCGCACCATGAGGGGATAGCCGATCCTCTTGGCAACCTCCAGCGCCTGGTCGAGGTTGCTTGCCATTCCCGATTCCGGCATGGGTATGTCCAGCTCCTCCATCATCATCCTGAATCGATCTCTGTCCTCGGCCAGGTCTATGGCATCCACAGATGTCCCCAGGATCTTCACCCCTGCATCCTCCAGCTCCCGGGAGATATTGAGAGGCGTCTGGCCGCCGAACTGGACGATGACCCCCTCAGGCTTCTCCTTCTCATAGATGCTGAGCACATCCTCGACCGTCAAGGGCTCGAAGTACAGCTTATCCGAAGTGTCATAATCGGTGGAGACCGTCTCTGGATTGCAGTTGACCATGATGGTCTCAATGCCCATATCCCTCAGGGCAAAAGCGGCATGAACGCAGCAGTAGTCGAACTCAATGCCCTGGCCGATGCGGTTGGGCCCTCCACCCAAGACCATGACCTTGCGCCTGCTGCTGCTCGGGGTCCTATCGGGAGCATTGTATGTAGAGTAATAGTAGAAGGCATTCTCCACCCCGCTTACAGGTACCGGCTCCCAGCCCTGAACAATTCCCAGGGACTTGCGCCGCGCCCGGATCTCAGCCTCTGGGACGGCCAGAAGCTTCGAGAGGTATCGGTCTGCAAAGCCATCTTTTTTGGCCTGACTGAGAAGCTCATCTGGGAGATCGACCAGTGGTTTACCCTTGTAGGCCAATATCTCTTCTTCCAGCTGGACCAATTCCTTCATCTGCTGGAGGAACCAGGGCTTGATATGGGTCAACTGATAGAGCTTTTGGATGTCGGCACCCTTTCGGATCGCTTCATAGAGAATGAACTGCCGCTCGCTTGAAGTCTCCTTAAGAAGCATCATAAGCTCTTCCGGAGATCTGCTGTTGTAATCCCTGGCAAAGCCCAGGCCGTACCTGCTGTTCTCCAAAGAGCGTATGGCCTTCTGGAAGGCTTCCTTGTAGCTCTTGCCGATGCTCATCGCCTCGCCCACTGCCTTCATCTGGGTGCCGAGTACGTCCTTTGAGCCCCGGAACTTCTCGAAGGCCCAGCGGGGGAACTTGACCACAACATAATCTCCCGAGGGCGTGTATTTTTCCAGTGTCCCCTCTTTCCAGTAGGGTATCTCATCCATGGTCAGACCAGAGGCAAGCTTTGCCGAGATCAAGGCGATGGGAAAGCCGGTGGCCTTGGAGGCGAGGGCGGATGAGCGGGATGTCCTTGGATTGATCTCTATAACCACCACCCTTCCGGTTTTCGGATCGTGGGCGAACTGGATATTGGTCCCGCCGATGACCTTGATGGCCTCAACGATCCGGTAGGAGTAGTCCTGCAGCTTATCCTGAAGCTCCTGGGATATGGTTAGCATGGGGGCGGTACAGAAGGAATCGCCGGTATGAACTCCCATGGCGTCCACGTTCTCTATGAAGCAGACGGTGATCATATGATTCTTGGAATCCCTGACCACCTCCAGCTCCAGCTCCTCCCATCCTGCGACCGACTCCTCGATGAGCACCTGGCCGATCAGGCTGGCGGCAATTCCCCGGCTGACCACGGTCCTCAGCTCTTCGGCGTTATAGACCAGACCGCCTCCTGTTCCCCCCATGGTGTAGGCCGGCCGGACGACCACCGGGTAGCCGAGATCCAGGGCTACCTTTTCTGCGTCCTCCACCGTATAGATCGCGGTGCTCTTGGGTACCTCGATCCCCAGGGAGTTCATAGTCTCCTTGAAGATGATCCTGTCTTCCCCCCGCTCAATGGCATCCAGCTTCACCCCTATGACCATAACATTGAACTTGTCCAGGATGCCTGCGCGGGCGAGCTCAAGGCTCAGGTTGAGGCCGTTCTGCCCGCCCAGGTTCGGTAGCAGGGCATCAGGCCGCTCCTTTTCGATGATCTGGGCCAGCCTCTCGACATTGAGTGGCTCGATATAGGTGGCATCTGCCATGCCCGGATCGGTCATAATGGTGGCCGGATTGGAGTTGACAAGGACTATTTTGTATCCCAGGGCCTTGAGCGCTTTGCAGGCCTGGGTGCCAGAGTAATCGAATTCGCAGGCCTGCCCGATTACGATAGGGCCAGACCCGATGATCATGATCTTGTTTATATCTTCACGCTTCGGCATCTTTCCCGACCTCTTACTTGAACGATAATAGAGCAAACGAATTCCTATTTTATCCCTTCCATCCTTCGATGCGCCTGATCCGGTTGAAAAAGATTATTGGTTTAAAAATTTTCACATCATGTTCTGTACTTTCCAAGTTTCTC
>NZ_DAIK01000171.1:0-1479 GCF_002496085.1 Methanosaeta sp. UBA458
TTAGGGCGGGGAGCAGTCACTTCTTTCACTGTATCCTTTTCCGAGGAATCATTCCATTATGAACCGCCGTGGCCACCAAAGCCCCGGAAAAGCCGACCTTTTCCAGAGCCTCCAGATCCATCTCATCCTTTACCCCACCCCCCAGGATCAGAGGATGGCGGCTTCGAGCCCTGGCTTTCTCTAAAAACTCCCCATCCAGACCGGCACAGGTCCCTATCCGATCTAGCTCCATGATTATCACTCCCTCCAGGTCGATATGATTCAGCTCCTCCAGAACCTCCAGAGGGCTACGATCCGCCATGGCCTTATCCCTTGACAGGACCCTGCGCTTCGACATATCCAGGCTGGCTATCGTCCTCCTTTGGCCTGAGACCTCCTCTATCAGGGAGATGGAGGCCGTCTCCGTCCCCAGAACCGGGATAACGGATGGAGGAAGGAGATCCAGATCGCTTGATCTAGAGGCGCCAGTGTCCGCCATTGTCTTTGCCCGCTTGGATATCTCCTGGATCAGCTCCATATTATTTCCCCGGCCCATGATCATATCCAGGTCTGCTACATATACCTGAACCGGCCGAAGCTCATCCATAATCAGCAGGGGGTCGGAGGATTCTATTACCTGGCTGAATTCAGCAACAGGCTTATAGCGGCTGCGCTCTCCCCGCAGGGCATGAACAACAGCACCATTAAGTATATCGAAGACGAAGATGCATTTCACATTTGCCCAATCGGGATTGAGAGAATATGAGATTATTGGTCAGCCCCATGAACATGGAAGAGGCGCATGCTGCACTGGCGGGCGGCGCTGATATTTTGGATGTGAAGAACCCCAAAGAGGGATCCCTAGGTGCGAACTTCCCCTGGGTCATACGCTCGGTAGCAGACCTGGCAAGAGGCAAGGTGCCGGTAAGTGCGACCATCGGCGACATGGAGTTCAAGCCGGGAACAGCGAGCCTGGCAGCTTTGGGCGCAGCGTCCTCAGGCGCGGATTACGTCAAAGCGGGCCTATTGGGAGTGAAAACATGTGATCAGGCAGAGGAGATGCTCAAAGCCATCGTACGAGCGGTAAAAGACCTCGATCCAAAGAAGAAGGTGGTGGCTTCAGGCTACTCTGACTACCTTCGTGTTGGAAGCATATCTCCCATGCTCCTGCCCGCAGCCGCCTCTGAGGCAGGGGCAGATGTGGTGATGGTGGACACCGCCATAAAGGATGGAAAGCCGACATTCGACTTCATGGGCGAGAAGGACTTGGCGGATTTCATTGAGCTTGGCCATAGCAATGATCTGGAGGTTGCCCTGGCTGGCAGCATCGGATTTCCTCATCTGGAAACGCTCTTGCGCCTGCAGCCGGACATCATCGGCGTGCGGGGCATCGTCTGCGGGGGAGACCGCAGGAGTGCGGTGAAAGAAGAACTGGTGGTGAAGGTCAAGAGCGCTCTTGAGAGATGAACTCATCCTGATCAATTTCGGGATGATGCACAT
>NZ_DAIK01000171.1:1501-20147 GCF_002496085.1 Methanosaeta sp. UBA458
GGATCTTTTTCCGGGCAGACTCTATTTCAAACCAGTCTGCTCTGTCGATCTCGGGAAACTCCCGCATTATCCCCGATCTCCTGGGCCACTCAAGCATGAACTTATTGCTCACAATCCTCCTCTCATCCAGGTCCTTTTCCACCGCCCAGACAAAAACGATCTTCCCGCTGGGCTGCTTTATCCTTCCCAGCTCTATGAAAACCCCATCAACCTCAAAGCCCGTCTCTTCCTTAAACTCCCTTTTCGCCGCATCCAGGGGGCTCTCGCTCTCCTCGAAAAGGCCTTTGGATATAGACCAGGCCCCCTCGTCCTTCCCTGCCCACAAGGGCCCACCGGGATGGACGAGCAAGACCTCAAGATGATTGTCCTGAAACCTGAAAGGCAGGATCCCGCCGCTCTTTTTGCTCATATTATTTTTATCAACTTACTTGTATCTTGATCGATGGCTCTTGTCTCTGCCTCTCTCCCTTCTCAAGACGCTTGTCGTGGTGGACCATCTAATATCCGATTCCGGCAGCTCAAAGCGGGCGATCACCGGGGCATGATCGGACTCGGGATAGAAGATCTTGGGAGCAAAGACTATGGATTCATCATGCAAGAGCTCGTTGTGCACCTCAGAGCCCTTGAAGAAGGCGAGCATCGTCCTTGATACCAGAATATGGTCCAGCATCTTGCCCTTGCCGTTATGCAGAAGAGAATAGCGTGCGGGCTCGGGAATGTTTCTCTCTGTTGGCACCATGACCCTCATGGCCAGGTCCATGTTCCCCGTGTTCTCCACGTCACCCCGGATAGCCTCTATGGAGACCTCATCGAACTCCTCGTTGAAATCCCCGCAGACGGCAATGAGAGCACAGCGATTGTCATCGAATAGATTGTCTATCAGAATGCGAGTCTCAAGAGCCTGGCCAATGCGTTTCATGCTGGATATGAAGACCCCTTCTGCCCAGCCGAATGCCGTCTTCCAGGTTCTCTCGCTCAGCTTATGACCCTGGATGTTGGTCGGCCGGCGGGATTTGAGGTGCAGGTTGATCACATCCAGAACCGCTCCATTAGGCAGCCTGACCTTTGCGTGGAGAATGGGCCTCTCCCAGGAGATCTCCCGTGCCTCCAGCTCCTCGGGCAGGGCAGTGACCTTCTTGTAGCTCGGCGAGGGGGCATACTCATGCTGATATTGATGCTGCTCCATGATATCGAAACGGCTGAGGATGACCAGATTGTGATGGCTAAGGTAATTTCCATCCCGGTCCACGGTTGAGGCCCTATTGAAGCTCTCATAGGGAGTTCCTTCTAAGAGGCGGTCCAAAGCCTCCAGGCGAGGCCTCCCGTTACGCTCGTGCTGGGCGCAGATCTCTTGCAGGCAGAGAATGTCAGCGTCCAATCGGATGAGCTGAGGCCGAAGGACTGGTATGCGTTCATCCAGGCTGGGGCTTCTATCTGGCCGGTCGTCCAGGCTCATGAGGTTGAATGTCGCTATGCTCACCTTGATTGTCATCCGATCTCTCCTAGCTACTCCTCTTGTTCATACTATCCTGTCGAGGAGAGGATTTATCCTTTATACTTGTATGGTTGAGGCAAGATCGCAAATCATGCAGAGGTTGCTATGAATCTGAAGCTGGCAATTTTATCGATCATGATAATAGTGATCTTTGAGGCGTTTAATCCTGGTGCTCTGGCCGTCCCCGATGAAGCAGTAGGGCGAATTGTGAGCGTGATCAGCGCAGACTCACTGGGAATAGAGATGGTGATCAATGATCCCAGGACTACAGGGGTGGACAGCGTGAGGCTGGCGGATATTGCCGCTCCATCCACAGTGACCCCGCAGGGAAAGGCGGCCCGAAAAGCGGCTGATCTATTGCTGAAGGATCAGATCGTTTATATCGATATCGATGAGAACAGCACTCTAGGCCGCAATGAATGGGGGCAGATGGTCTGCGTAATCTATCTCATAGATTCCCGCTACCGTCCGATATGGCCTCCAGTGAACAGAATGCTAGTGGACGATGGCCATGCCGATCTTGCGGAGGACGGCAATAATGAGTTTAACTCATCTGCCTGGTGGGAGGATCCCATTCCCCAGGGATCGAAGGGGAATATATCAAAATATAAGGAGATTATGACAAGTCCGAAGGCATCATCCGAAAGCCAGAACAGCGCGAGCAAAAGCAGCGTTCTGGACATGGAGAGCAACGCCGGCCGGATCAACATCGGTTATCGCGCATAAGCTGGGTACAGATGCAAGCCCGGCATAGATTAGTCAACTGCCGCGCCCTTAAGAACGCAGTGGTTGACTAATCCAGATCAGTTCACCTCAGTGGTCTCGAATAGATATGCTCCCAGGAACAGCATTGCCGCACAGCATACCCCCAGAACGGCAAAGTCAGTAAGGGGCGAGAAGGCGCTTATGCCTATCAGGCAGTATCTCAGTCCATCCACACCATAGGTGAGGGGATTGAAATAAGCCAGGATCTTGATAATCTCCGGGAACTGGTCTAAGGGATAGAGCGCTCCGGAGAGGAAGAAGAGCGGGAATATCAGGAAGTTCATGATCAGGCTGAATCCGGACATATCCTCCATCTTGGACGCAAAGGCCAGACCCAGGCCGATGAACGTCGTTGCTATGAGAATCATAAAGACCAGGGATAGAATCAGCCCCTGGATGCTGGGAATGCCCATGCCCAGCAGTATCCCCGAGAGCATTATGATCAAAGCCTGAAGAATGCCAGTGGTCAGGCCGCCAGCGGTGCGTCCCAACACTATCGCTATCCTGCTCACCGGCGAGACCATTATCTCCTTCAAGAAGCCAAACTCCCGGTCCCAGAGGACAGATAGGCCGGCAAATGTCGCCGAGAAGAGCAGGGTCATGCCTATGATTCCCGGGGTGAGAAAGCTCATGTAGTTCACTCCTTCGGGAATTCCAGGAATTCTGCCGATATTGTTAAAGCCAATCCCCAGAAATGCCAGGAAGAAGAATGGAGAAGCAACCGAGCCGAACAGCCGGCTCTTGAGCCGGAAGAAGCGCAGCATCTCCCGAAGCCAGATGCTATAGATGGCGTACAGATCGCCTTTGACCTTATCTGCGATCATCTGCCGCCTCTGGGGAGAGCGATATCTGCACCCCGATCTTTGCCGCCGTTCTCTTTTATCTTCTTGCCAGTGTATTTGATGAATACATCCTCCAGCGTTGGTTTGTGCAGACCGACAGAGGTTATGACCGCATTGTTCCTGCTCGCTTCCAGCACCACTTCTGCTATTCTGGACTGAGCATGATCAACATGAAGCTTGATGCTTCCATTATCCGAGCTGATGGACTTGATCCAGGAGAATGACTGCAAAGACCGGACGAGGGCGTCCCCGCCGCTATCAGTCATCAGGGTTATGGTATCCGAACCGATGGTATCCTTAAGGCTCTCCGGCCTGTCCAGGGCCACGATCCTGCCGCTGTCCATGATGGCGACCCGATCGCACAGATAGTCCGCCTCCTCCATATAATGAGTGGTGAGGATCATGGTCACATTCATCTCTTTGTTCATGCGGCCGATGTACTCCCAGATGTATCGCCTGGTTTGGGCATCAAGGCCGATGGTGGGCTCATCTAGAAACAGGACATGAGGGCGGTGCATCAGCCCCCGGGCGATCTCCAGCCGGCGTTTCATCCCACCGGAGTAGTCCTGCATCTTGGTGTCTGCCTTCTCCTTCAGGTCGACCAGCTCCAGGACATCGGCGATTCTGGCCTTTCTGAGGGCAGCGTTCATTCCGTACATCCTGCCGTGAAAGTCCAGGTTCTCCCTACCGGTGAGCATGCCATCCAATGCAGGATCCTGAAAGACGACCCCGATAGAGGATCGCACCTCGTTCCTCTCCCGGACGATGTCGTAGCCCCAGACCCTGGCCTCGCCTGAGGTGGGGGTGAGCATGGTGGTCAGCATCTTGATAATGGTGCTCTTTCCCGCACCGTTGGCGCCCAGAAGTCCGAAGAGCTCCCCCTTTCTGATCTGAAGGTCTATATTGTCTACAGCGATCGTCTCACCAAACCTCTTGGTGAGGCCTCTTACAGAGATTGCCGCATCATCTGCTGCTTTTGTGGGCATATCCCCGAGATTGATATCCTTTGCCAACTCCTTGCCCATCATCGCTCCTGTCTGTCATCCATCTATCATTATCATATCCAATCTGGTCAGCCAGCACTTGAAGATATAAAAGAGCAACGGATAGAGAAGATGTGATCTCTTGCATTGAACTCTTGCCTGCCACATGAATTCAAGCTGTATATGCCCCTTTCGGAATCAGATTTATAAATGTGAAGCGTCCTTCCATCCTTTAATAGGGGCATAACAAAAAAAGGGCATTAAGATCTGAGGCCATGTAATTAGATCAAAAGAGAAAATATAAATCAGCAAAATAAGGGTATTGACTGGGATCTCGTTGAATTAATGTATTGGAATATAAATCTAATAACAATAAATAAGTCTGATTAGGATAAAAGGCATATAGCATCAGGTACGGGAGGATATCCATGGACTATGTCAGGATCGGTGGAGTTTGTCTGCTTCTCATAGTTTTAGCTGCAGCTCTGCCAGCAGATGTATTGGCGCAAGCCTCTGAATCATCAAGCGGGGCAGCCCCAAGCATAAGCCATAGCCTGCTTTCAGGAAGCAGTGCACAGGAATCGTCGATTTCAGCAGAAACACTGTCTAAACGAAACATCGGGTTGAAGCCTCTGGGAAGCAAAAGCAGCACTCCGTCTGGTGCTGCTGCATCAGATCAATCCGCAGCCCAGGCGTCATCTGCCTCGGCAGCGCCTGCAACTCAAGCGGCTACCGCTCCTGCAGCAGCAACTGTAACAACATCACAGGTGAGCTCTTCTGCGCCTGCACAACCGGAATCAAGCTCGCAGAACGCTCCCCCAGCTGAACAGACCAGCAGTGCATCTCAGCAGGAGTCTAGCGGGAGCGCCACCACTCCAGCATCTAATGACATCATCACTCCAGACCAGATCTCTCAGGATACTATCGCCGCAGATGCGAGCACCGATAGCGCTGCAACAACCCCAGCAGAAGCTGCCAGCTCCGGCACCTCCTCCGGTGGATCCGCAAGCGAGGTTGTCACTCCTCCAGAGGACGTTGCAGCAGGAACGGTAGTTTCAGCCACTGATTCTGCGGCTGATGCCTCCACTGAGGCAGCCGAAAATGTAACCGATGAACAATCAACTGATGAGCTGACCGCAGAGAATGAATCGCAGAATGAGACCGAGACAGAATCCGAAGAGGCTGAGGAAGAAGAGATAGAAGAGGGAGATAATAGAATCTGGAGAGAAGGCAAGAGTCCATATAAATACACCTGGACGCCAAAGACTTTTTCTGGATTCTTCTACGATCTGGAGAATGAAGTGGGCACAGAAAGGCTCACAGTAGACCTGGAGCCCAATGAAAGGTCCCTTGAAACCGGCAAGATCTCTTATTCCACTAAGCCTGAAGCTACAGACTTCGAGTTCGATGACTGGGGAGAGTATGAGGTCATAGGCTTCATGGCTGAGAAGTACTTCGCGGGCTATAAGGCAAGCGACCTCATCAATGACGACAGAAGCCTGATAAACGACGGCCAGTTAAGGCGTGTGCTGGTCGACAGCGACGAGGAGAAGACTGTAACCACCGGATCGGTTCTCCCTCTGGAAGAGGGCTATGAGCTACGCATTAAACAGATAGATATCGATGGCAATAAGGTCTATATGGCTTTAGCTAAGGACGGGGATGAGATAGACAGCAAGGTCATAGACCCAAGCAATCTTGATAGCTCCACCTACAATTATGAGGTTGAAGTTGCCGGAGAGGATACATCACTGATCCTGGCCCATATCTCCAATGTCTTTGCCAGTACCGAGTCCGCCCTGGTGACCATCGACGGCCTCTTCCAGATCTCCGATACCTATGCCTCGGTGGAGGACGGCGACAAGTATGGCAAGATGGAGGTCAAGAGCGTATCTGATGAAGGAGTCGAGATGGAGAACGAAGACTCGCTCACCCTGAGAAGAGGAAGCACAGTGGAGATCTTCGGAGATGTCTCATTCCTGGTTGCCGATGCCGATGAACTCCGGTTTGCCCCCTTGGTCAAGAAGACGGGAAGCTATGATGTCAGAGGCACAGTGATCGATCCATCAGAGACGAGCGAGTTCACCTGGAATCCTTACAACTTCGAGGGATTCTATTATGACATAGACGATGACGTCGGCACTGAGAACATGACCATGAGGATCAGTGGCGGCAGCAAGATCGAAGAGGGCGACCTGGAATACTCCACAAAATCCCAGCCGGTGAAGTTCGAGTTCAGCGATTGGGGGAAGTACGATGTAATCGGCTTCATGGCGGACAAGTACTTTGCCGGCTACAACGACGAGACGGAGTTCACCGATGAGGCCAGCATTATAGGGGAAGGCCAGTTGAGGCGCGTCCTGACGGACAGCGACGACAGCCGCACCATTGCCAGCGGATCTGTCCTCTCTTTGGAGGAGGGCTATGAGCTGCGCATCAAGCAGGTGGACCTGAACGGAAATAAGGTCTATCTCGCTTTGGCCAAGGACGGAGATGAGGTGGACAGCAAGGTAGTCACTCCATCCAACGATCCGACTGACGGTTCGTCCAATTACCTATACAAGATAGATATGGGCGGGGAGAAGGATGTTCCACTCATCTCTGCTCATGTCGAGAGCGTGTTCAGAAGCACTGAATCAGACCTCGCCACCGTGGACGCCATATTCCAGATATCCGATAGCCCCGAGTCGGTTGAAGAAGGGGAGATGCATGGTAAGATGAAGGTGGATTCCCTGGATTATGACGGCATAACCCTGACCAATGATGGTACCATAAGCCTGTCCAGGGGTAAGGACGTCGATATCATGGATAACCTGAGGATTCAGGTCGCAGACAGCGATAAGAGGTTGCTGGCCCCAATTGCCACCAAGACGGGCGAGGGAACCGCATTGTCCTTGACGGTCTCTGGTGCGGTTGTGGACAAAGCAGCCCAGATTGCCGTCCGCTCTGGAACTTCAGCCCTATCCGGTGTAGCGATCTCAATCGATGGCAACACCATTGGAACCACCGATTCAACCGGATCGATCAGCTACATCCCAAAGAGCACAGGCACTGTGAAGGTTGTTGCCAGGAAGACCGGCTACAATGATGCTACCGCCGATATGGTGGTAAGAACTGTGGAGGAGGCCTCACAGCTTACCGCTGCTCAGAGGGCAAATGTCACACTGGCCAATCAGCTTATTCTCAATGCCCCGGCGGAGGTGTCAGCTGGAGAGAACTTCTTGATAACCGTCACCGAGGGGATAAACCAGACACCTGTGGCAGGCGCACAGATCCTCTTGGATGACAATGAGATAGGAAACACCAGCTCTCAGGGTACCTTCACTTATGCAGTCAATTTGACCGGAGAGCATTCCCTGAAGGTGGAGAAAGAGGGATACAGTTCCGCCAGCAGGAAGATAATGGTGACCTCGGCATTGGAGGTTATGGACTTGACTCTGCCCGAGACGGCTAATGCCAAGCAGTCCATGAAGATCTCGGCTGTTGTGCATAACAAGGGCAGCGAGGTGGATACCATCACCCTTAATCTGATGGTAAACGATACCCTCGCCGAGAGCAAGGATGTGACTGTAGAGGCGGGCGAGAACAGCACGGTGCAGTTCAGCTACAATCCGGATGAGACGGGATTGCATAGGTTCAGCCTGAATGGAAAAACCGGGACAGTGAATGTGGAGGAGGCGCAAACCAGCAGCTGGCTGATAGGCCTAATCCTCGTTTTGCTCATTGCCATCGGGGCAGGAATCTATCTGTATCAGACCGGAGAGCTGGATAAGCTACAGCGGCAGGTCAAGAAGATGATGCAAGGGCGATAATAATCGCTCTTTGCATCTTTTTTTTTAATGGCCGAACACCGACAATATAGCTTATACTCCGGTGTGATATTCTTCCCCACAATTTTTTGGGCTCGTCCCTTAATGACGTCATCCAGCATCCATGATGCCCAGCGCGCAGATGATCAAGGAAAGGAAGCCTGGAGGCATTCATGAGAATGTGCAGTATGGACCTATATCGAAAACTATATATCTCGGCAATCGACTATATACATGATGGCGAAAGTCGTTACATCCCCTCTTACACTTCATTTTAAAACGGCTTTCCCCTCCCTCCTTCCTCTCCCTTCTTTGCTTGCATCTTATGCGGCCATTTTTTCAAGAGCGTTTTATCAAGCGAAAACATTTTTTTGATATCGTCTTTTCCTTTAGTATTGTTTCATCTTAGCAGGTTTTTGAGCCAATACAGTATCTATCAAGCTTTACAGAAAGCTGGAGCCCGTACATTGGATTGATATACCCAAAGATATCTAAGCAGAAAAGATCTGAAGTGTTGGATCAGCCAAGGGCAATCGCTTCAAAATCAAATGGCAGCAGCACTTGATCCAGGCTTCTATTGCAGCATCTTCCGATGATGGAAGAGATGGATGAAGGGATGAGAGGCTCTGCGGGCAGATCCAGCAGAATAGTGATCAATGTAATTTAATCGCATTCGACAAGAGGCGAGAAAGGAATAAAATATGAATGATCTGGACGGACTCACATCAAAGGAAGTGGTGGAGCGCCAAAGCCAATATGGGCCCAACGCATTACCCCAGACTCGACATCGTTTGATTCGGCTCATCCTGCGCCAGTTTTCGGGAATCTTCAACTTGCTGCTCCTGGCCGCATCAGCGGTGACCTTTGCATTGGGCGAGGTGATTGACGGTGCATTTATCCTGTTCTTTGTATTCCTTGGAACCGCCTTAAATTTATATCAAGAGTATAAATCAAATGCAGCAGCGGATAAGCTCAAGTCCTATTTCGTCCGCTCGATAACCGTTCGACGGGATGGCAAAGATCAAGAGGTCCCCGTGGTTGAGATCGTTCCAGGAGATATACTGAACCTGGAGTCCGGCGATATAGTCCCTGCGGATGCCATAGTTCGAAGGGCGCATAATCTGCTGGTTGACGAGACGACCTTTACAGGTGAGAGCATTCCGGTATCCAAACAGGCTGCCGATTCATCAATGCAAGAAGCAGATGACGAACACCGCCTCCTGCAGGGAGTGGTTATTGTGCGCGGCAACGCCCTGGCTCTGGTCACTGAAACCGGCAATAAGACTCGCTTTGCCGCGATTGCCAAGACCGCCTCCGAGGTTCAGGCGGAAAGCGAGCTTACAAAGGGCATCGACCGCATCAGCACCTTCATACTGCGAACAACCATCATCACTCTGCTGTTCATCATCCTGGCAAATGTGCTGATCGAGGGCAAGAGCACCGATATTCCCCAGCTTCTGATATTTGCAATCGCCCTGGCAGTCTCGGTAATTCCCGAGGCCCTGCCCCTGGTCCTGACGTTTTCCCTCTCTCGGGGAGCCCTCCAGCTGGCCAAACGCGACGTGATAGTCAAACGTCTCTCCTCAGTGCAGGATCTGGGATCGGTGAACCTGCTATGCACTGATAAGACCGGCACCATCACTGAGAACCGCCTGGTCTACCAGGGAAATTACCTGGATCCCGACTCCCGCTTCCATCCACTGCTGCTGGCCCGTCTGGCTGCTCACGGCCTTGAAGAGCGCAGTCCAGAGCCGTTTGATCGAGCTGCAGACGAGGCTCTCACCCCTGAGCAGAGAAAGGAACTGGAGGCTTTCAGGATTCTGCAGGAGGAGGCATTCGATCCCGCTCTGCGCAGCAATGGGGCGATAGTCACCCTGAAAGACGGCTTACAGCTTCATATCCGCCGGGGCAGCCCGGAGTACTTCTTCGATCAGGGGCTGGTCAACAGGGATCGACTGGGATCATGGCTGGCGGAGGAGGAGAATCACGGCCGGAGGGTTTTGGGTGTCAGCTATGATGATGGCAGTGGACCTCGATTTGCCGGTTTTGTATCCTTTGTTGATAACCTGAAGGACACAACCATCGAGACCATCGATCTAGCCAGGGAGCTGAATGTGGCCATCACGATCATCACTGGCGATGCCCTCAAAGTGGCAGAAGCAGTGGGTAGGGAGGCTGGTCTGGTATCAAGCAGCGATGAGGTTATACGGGCAGCGGAGTTTTTGGCCCTTCCTGCCCAGGAGCAGCATAAACGTATCGGCAAGATTCGGGTCTTCGCTCGCACCACTCCCGAGCAGAAGTTGCAGCTGATAGCGCAGCTCAAAGAGCAGTATACAGTCGGCTTTTTAGGCGAGGGGATAAACGATGCCCCAGCGCTGAAGGCGGCCCATGTCTCAATGGTGGTACAATCGGCGGCAGATGTGGCCCGTGAGACTGCCGATATAGTCCTGGTGAAAAACGACCTGCGGGTCATTGTCGACGGCATACGCCTCGGGCGGGAGACGCATGCCAACACACTGAAATACATCCGGGCGACCCTTGTCTCCAACTTCGGAAACTTCTATGCCGTAGCCATCGGATCGCTGTTCATCACCTTTCTGCCCATGCTGCCAAAACAGCTTCTGCTCCTCAACCTCCTCTCGGATTTCCCGATGATGGCCATAGCCTTTGATCGGGTCTCGGCAAAAGAGGTGTCACGGGCGCAGAGCTACGACTTCCGGTCGCTCTATATTATTTTTGTCACATTGGGGCTGGTCAGCACCGTATTTGATTTCATATACTTTGCGCTGTTCTATCGCATATCGCCCGAAGTGCTTCAGACCAACTGGTTCATCGCCAGCGTGATCACCGAGCTGTTGCTCATGGTCTCCATCCGGTCCATGCTGCCGATAGAGAAGGCTGGCTGGCCCGCGCCGATCGTTGTGCTCATCTCAGCTCTGGCTTTCGTAATCACCCTCGCATTGCCGTTGATTCCTCAGACTGCCGCTCTCTTTGAGTTCACCATGCCGACATTAGATCATCTGGCTCTCATCATGGGGCTTGCTGTGTTTTACCTCATCGCCACCGAGGTTGTTAAGCGGCCGATCGCCCGTTTCCTGAACAAGGACCAGTGATTAAGGGGAAAGATACAAGAGCATCAGAAAGGATGGACAAGCCATGATACCGGGAAAAGCCCTCTGTACGCTTATTCTATTGCTCTATATAGCCCTCGCCTCGGGCGCTCCTGATGAGGCTTCAGGTAGAGTGGTTCTTGTTACAGATGGAGATACCTTTGACGTCGAGATCGATGAGCATGATGGCCGCATCCAGGAGGATACGATAAGGATCAGGCTGGCAGACCTCGATGCTCCTGAGCTCTACGGCGAGAGGGCCTGCAAAGAGGGCGAGTGGGCAAGAGACTACACCTACTCCTGGCTCATGGATAATATAGTGACTCTGGACATCGACGATGTGAACGGCCAGGATGAATACGGTCGATGGATAGCTGTCTGCTATCTTGAAGACGGCAGAAACTTCAACAAGATGCTGGTGGATTCAGGAAATGCGACAATAAAGGATTTCCGGAGCAATGAGTTCGATCCATATGCCTGGAGGGATATCAAGGTCGAGGATGTGGTTCCGGGAAAAACCTCTGAGGAGGCTTCGGACTCCAGCCTCTGGAGATTGCTGGCAGAGCTGCTGGAGTTGATTCTCCGGCCATCAACGGCATCGTAGCCATAATGCGAATCTATCGGCCTTGCTCGGTTCATCAGTCTGTTATGCTCTCCGATTCCCTGCCTGGTCAAGATCCAGACTATTCGCCCATCATCTGCAGGACGAGCTTACGGTGGCGTTTGCGGTTATCCAGCTCCAGGAAGACGATCTGCTGCCAGGTGCCCAGAATCAGCCTTCGCGCAGCAAAGGGCACAATCAGGCTCGGTCCAATGAGCGAGGCCCGGATATGAGAATGGCCGTTGCCATCGTGCCAGCGCAGATTATGGGAATAATCGATATTCTGTGGCGCAATCCTCTCCAGGGCATCCCCCAGGTCCGCCACCAGACCGTCCTCATACTCGATGGTGGTCACCGCTCCCGTAGCCCCGGGAACGAAGATCACCATCGCTCCCGCCTTCAGCGAAGTGCTCTCCTGGCTCTTTTGCACCTCGTCTGTTATATCCACTACCTCGCCCTTATCGGTCTCAAATTCGATGTATCTGGTCTCGATCAATGCTCCTCTTTCATCAGAGAGACGAATCACGCATTTCTCATTTGCGGTCATAAACGGATCTTTCAAGATGATTAAACTACGAGCATGAGCGAGCTTTAACATCTAGAAAACATTTCTATATCTTGCAGTACTACAGTATTATCATGATAGTAGCTGAATTCTCCATGGTCCCCATGGGATCGGGGACCAGCGCAGGAGACTACATCAAAGCCATCCACCATATTTTAGGGGAGGCAGAGGTGAACTTCATTCCAGGTCCCATGTCCACCGCAGTAGAGGCCAAGAGCCTCCAGGAGCTATTCGATCTGATGGAGAAGGCCAACGATAAGCTCGTTCAGATGGGGGTTAAAAGGATAATCACCACTATAAGAATAGACATGCGCCTGGACAAGGAGATCTCCATGCAGTCAAAGCTGTCCAGGGTGAGATCGGACAGCAATTGAGCTGTTTCGAGCCCAGATGTTGCAGCAGTGGTAGATGAGAGAAAATGATACATACAATTGATGCAAATGAGTGGTTATGATTAATTCATCTCCAATGATACTGATGCTCTCATTGATTCTGATTCTTGTCGCCTGTGCAACTGCCGACGGCCTGGCCGCTCCTTCCTCTGGTCCAGTCTGCCCGGATGACATGTTCCCCTGCAACGGAACCTGCATCAATATCACCTCGCCCTGCAATATGAGCTGTCTGGATGGCATGTTCCCCTGCAATGGAACTTGCTTCGATTTGTCGACAGACACTCAAAACTGCGGATCGTGCGGAAATGTCTGCTCTTTAGGAATGGTCTGTATCAAAGGTGTTTGCACCTGCATGGCGGGCCTGGATGTCTGCAATGAAAAGTGCACTGACACCAGCATCGATCCACTGAACTGTGGTGCATGCGGAAATATCTGCCCTGCAAATGCGATCTGCATCGATGGAAGCTGTTCCGATATGTCTCCTCAGATATGCATCGATGGCGATTGTTCCTATCCGATTACTATGCAGCTCCGGAACCTATGATGAGGATCGTCCAATCATATCGATTTGATGAATAGAATCGGGCAACGGTCTCTTGGCATATAGCTTCAATCGGAATCGTCCCCATTATCCTTTAGGGCAGACACTTCGGGATAATCGCATTGAAGCTCTAGACTCTGATCTTCATAGATGCCGCTTTTCATCTCTCTTATGAATGAGTTGAGCTTCAAAATGGGCACCATCGGCACGCCCTCATAGGATTTTATCTCTTCTTCGATCAGAGTCACCACAACTGCAATACCCTCTGTTCCCGTCAGCGTCCGGTAGAATTCGCATCGTTCCTTATGCTGCTCAATAGCTCTTCTTAGAGCCGATAACCGGGAGCGATGGCCTGACCATTTCTTACACTCCACCAGAATCGTACTGTCCATCCTGCGGGCGATAACATCGTACTGCCTGCGTTTTCTCTTATGGGTTTTCACCGCATTTATCTCAACTAAAAAATCATTCTGCTCAAAGATGTAAGCGGTCAACATCTCGAAATTTTGCCAGATTACCTCTCTTGAAGCCCTCTCCAGGTCGGAGAGGCACTTGATCTGAGCAAAATCGCTGATCTCCTTCTCGCTCTTATTCTTGCCTTTTCTTGCAGGCCTGAGGGGGATTGAATTTAATCCTTCAATCTCAAAGGCCATCTTTTAAATCCTCTCCATTGCATGCTTAAAAGTGACTGTGGGAATATAGGTCCGATTGAGGCTCCCAATATTTAAAATAGATCCGGCCGAAGGCCCGAACTACTAAACCATCCATACTACCTTCCAGGTTCTACAATGCCCGCAACATGCAGAGTTCGAGCTGAGATATAGCAGTCAGCGTTGATGCGTTGATGCAATATATTCATATATTAGATACCCGGAACGTATATGCTGGCAGGTGCTACTGATGGTGAATATGCTGACCATTGTGAATGACGCTCGCAAGAATGGAGTTCTGGATGAGGTGCCACTATTATGTCGACCAAGCTGATCGCATCCCTGTGCCCCTATTGTGCTGTGGGTTGCGGCCTATTCATCCAGGTCGAGAAGGGCAAAGCCACGGGCATCAAATACATGACCGACCACCCAACTTGCCTTGGCGCTCTCTGCCCCAAGGGAAACTCCGTTCTGGAGCTTTTGAATAACCAGGAACGCCTCGTGTATCCCCTGAAAAGGTCTGGAAGCGATTTCATTCCCATAAGCTGGGACGAGGCCCTGGAGCTGGTGGCTCAGGGTCTGGCAAGGAACCTGGAACGGTATGGCCCGAAGTCCCTGGGCTTTCTCGTCTCCTCCCGCTGCAATAACGAGGAGAACTACCTGATGCAGAAGATGGCCCGGCTCCTGGGATCGCCCAACGTGGACAACTGCGCCAGGCTCTGCCATTCACCCACTGTGATGGGTCTGGGCGCCTCCTTTGGCGCCGGCGCCATGACCAACAACCTTCTCGACCTGGAGAACTCCAAATGCATTTTCGCCATCGGCACCAACTTCACCGAGGCCCATCCAATCGTCTCCCGCTGGGTAGAGAAGGCAAAGGACAATGGGGCAGTGGTGATTGTGGCCGATCCCCGGATCACCTCCACCACCTGGATGGCGGACATTCACCTTCGCCTGAATCCTGGATCGGACATAGATCTTCTCCGGGGGATGATGAAGGTCATCGTCGATGAAGGTCTGGAAGATGCTGATTTTATTAGCTCCCGCACCACCGGCTTCCAAGAGCTCAAAGAGAGCCTGTCGGTTTTCTCAATAGAAGAAGCGGCAGAGAAGACGGGCCTGGACGTTGCCGAGATCGTAAAGGCAGCCAGGGTCTATGCAAAGTCTTCCGCCTCAGCTCTGCTCTATTCCATGGGCATCACCCAGCACGTCTCTGGAACTGATAACGTTATGACCTGCGCCACCATTGCCCTCATCTGCGGCCAGATAGGAAGGCCTGGAGCCGGAGTCTGGCCCATGCGCGGCCAGAACAATGTCCAGGGGAACTGCGATGTGGGGGGAATGCCGGAGTTCTATCCTGGCTACAGGAGATCGGTGGATCCCAAGACGATTGAGTTTTTCCGGGCGGCCTGGAATGCCACTGACCTGCCCCTCGGCCCAGGCCTGACCTCGACCGACATGAACGATGCAGCAATAGACGGACGCCTCAAGGCCCTTTACATCACCGGAGAGGATCCGATAGTATGCGACGCCAATGTCAATAAGACCCGCCGCGCTCTGGAGAGCCTGGATTTCCTGGTGGTGCAGGAGATATTCATGACTCCCACAGCGAAGATGGCGGACGTCATCCTGCCTGCTGCCGCCTGGGCGGAGAAGAGCGGCAGCTATACCTCCATGGAGAGAAGAGTGCAATGGATCGACAGGGCCATAGAGCCTCCGGGGGAGGCAAAAGAGGGAGTCTGGATCATCTGCGAGATCGCCAGGCGGCTGGGACTGGGAGAAGTGATGGCTTATGATAATCCCTCCCAGGTGTTAGAGGAGATCCGCAGCCTGGTGCCCCAATACAAGGGCATGAGCCAGGAAAGGATATCGAGGGTAGGTGGGGTTCTCTGGCCCTGCCCGGATGAGCAGCATCCCGGAACGGAGATACTGCACCTGCAGAGGTTCTCCACCTCAGACGGCAGGGCGAGGATCTTCGACCTGCAAAACACTCCTCCCGGAGAGGTCACCAGCCCGGAGTATCCCATTCTGCTCAGCACAGGAAGGATAGTGCTTCATTACAATGGCGGCTCGATGACCATGCGCAGCCCGTCACTGCAGGAGCGGGAGTCAGAGCTGTATGTGGAGGTCAACCCGCTTGATGCCTCAAATCTCAAGATCGCTGAGGGCGAAATGGTAGCAGTGAAAACCCGCAGGGGAGAGGCGGAGGCCCGGGCAAAAATTTCGGATAGGGTCATGTCGGGGATGGCCTTCATGCCCTTCCATTATCACGGGACCAACCTCTTGACATCCGACGCCCTTGATCCCGTATCCAGGATCCCGGAATACAAGATGGCCGCCTGCAGAATTGAGTCCAGGAGATGATTTGGCGATATTCATGCCGCTTTATCGTTCCCTGCTCTCCTGAAAAGCGATCTTGGCCTGCCTGGTGATGAAAGAGCCTTCCGGGCCCTCTGGGCCATCGCCCATCTGACGGGGAAACGGTCATCGGCATTCCCGGGACAGTCAGTTACCCACAACATTGAGACAGCCGATGATATCGCCGTCCTGCAGAAGGGGTCCAGGCTATTGTACGGGATCAGAGACATCAGGTTCCTAATCATCCAGGATGATGGATGCAGTGGCAAAGCCTGAGCCCAGGCGGACCAGTCCCCCAATGGCCGCTGCTTCCAGCATCTCCTCTTTGCTTACTCCTGCCATTTTGGCCACTTTCTTATGAAACTCGACACAGGTGTCGCATCGAATGGCCACAGCACATGCCAGTCCGACGATCGCCTTATCTTTGGATGATAGCGCACCGTCCTTCATGATCTCATTTCTCAAGGATGCAAAAGCGGAATTGACGCCTTCGTCCAGTGCCTCTGCAAATATGATCGGTTTAGGCTTCTTTTCAGTCATCTTTCCTACCTCCTAATCTAATCGAAATTCTTCTCTCTCTGCTTATCTGCTATCCTCTGAGCTATGCAGAGCTATAAAGTCGTATATAGTAAAGGCGAATCGGTATATATACATAACACAGCTGCACCCAAAAGGGAATTTAAGGACTGCTGCTTTTCCCAGCCATTGCATATGCTGCCAGCAAAAACCTATATTTTATAAGAGGCGTCTACTACTGTTAACATGCCAGTATAATGCCCGCGTATTGCCAAATTGGACCAGATATCGATGGAGGAGCGATCATGTATACAGCAGATAAGAAGAGGGAGCGAATTTTAATCCTCGGGGCGGCAGGCAGAGACTTCCATAACTTCAATGTATTCTTTCGCAGCAGGCCCCAGTTCGAGGTGGTGGGATTCACTGCCGCTCAGATACCGGATATTGCCTGCCGCCTCTATCCGCCAGAGCTCAGCGGCGAGCTCTATCCGGCTGGCCTTCCCATCTGGCCGGAGGATGCTCTTGAGGAAATAATCATCAAATGCCGGGTGGACAGATGCATTCTATCCTACAGCGACCTGAGCCATGAGGATGTGATGCACCTGGCAGAGAGGATACTGGCCACGGGCACAGACTTCGGATTCCTGGGCGGACGGAATACTATGCTCAAGTCAAAGAAGCTGATGATAGCGGTCTGCGCAGTGAGAACCGGAGCCGGCAAAAGCCAGGTTGTTAGATACATTGCAGACATCATTCCCCAGGCCGGGCTGAAGGCAGTTGTGGTGAGGCATCCCATGCCCTATGGAGATTTGGCTCGACAGGCGGTGCAGAGGTTCTCCTCTCTGGCGGATCTGAACGCCGCTGATCTGACCATCGAGGAAAGGGAGGAGTATGAGAGGCATATAGACAAGGGCACAGTGGTCTATGCAGGAGTGGACTACCAGACTATTCTTGATCAGGCGGAGAGGGAAGCGGATGTTATTCTCTGGGATGGGGGAAACAACGACACCCCATTTTTCAAGCCCGATCTGTGGATCACCGTTGCCGATGCTCTCCGACCAGGGCATGAGATATCCTATTACCCCGGAGAGACGAATTTTCTGGCTGCAGATCTAATTGTGATAAACAAAGCCAACTCCGCTGCAGAGGAGGACATCATAACTATACAGGCCAATGCGTCAAGGCTGAATCCAAAAGCAGGAGTGGTGGTGGCCGGATCAGAAGTCACGGCAGAAGATCCTAAAGCAATATCCGGCAAGAGAGTGCTAGTAGTTGAGGACGGTCCGACCATAACCCACGGGGAGATGGCCTATGGTGCCGGCCAGGTGGCAGCCAGGAGGTACAACGCAGCAGAGATCATAGATCCCCGGCCTTATGCCGTCGGATCCTTAAAGGAGATCTTCTCGAAGTTCAGACATATCGGAAGGGTTCTTCCGGCCATGGGCTACTACCCCCAGCAGATCAAGGAATTGGAAGAGACTATAAATAAAGCTGAATGCGATTCGGTGATCATCGCCTCGCCCATAGACCTGCGCCGGCTCATCCAGATCAACAAACCATCCACCTATATTCTTTACGACCTGGTGGACATGGATCGGCCATATTTGAGGGAGAAGATCGAGGAGTTCATATCCAAATCCATATCCAAATCAATGCGAGACTCCGCATCAAAGGGGGATTGAAATTGGCAGGACCGACAGTTCTCGCCTTTGGCGGAAATGCCCTGCTCCTCGATCCTCACAATCCCGCAACTCAAGAGAGAACCGCAGCAGCATTTGCCCGGGCGGTCAGGATGCTTATGGACCGAGGAGAGGGAATGGTGCTTGTTCATGGCAACGGCCCTCAGGTGGGCATGATACTGCTGCGGATTGAGGCCACGAAAGACTGCATACCGCCCGAGACTCTTGATATCATGGTTGCCGAGACCCAGGGGAGCATTGGTTACCTTCTTTGCCGATCTATGAGAAACGAGATTCCTGAGAGGGAGATAGCAGCATTGCTGACTCAGGTCCTGGTGGA
>NZ_DAIK01000160.1:0-7484 GCF_002496085.1 Methanosaeta sp. UBA458
TCTAAAAGTTGAGTGCCCTTCGGATTGGCTGCCAGAAATATACATTTTATCCTTCTCTGGCCTTCGCTTTTGCTGGATACATCCCGCGCCTTAGAATAGTATCGATATTGCTGGTTGACCGGTCCGGAGGGTTTGTAGATTGCGCCCGTCGAGCCCCGCATGTCTACCGCTTCTCTTCCTAGAGATACTGGACCATTGAACTGGTTGAAAAGAACATTCCCGCTGAAGCTGCCGGCAATATTGGTCTGGGAGCCGTGCATGGTCTGGCCTCGCTTGTCGAAGACCGTCCTGCTGCCTCCTTTCTCTAATTCATCCACCAGCCTCTGCTCACTGACGGCGAAATCCGGGTCAGCCTCCAGCTTCTCTGCCAGGACCTCCCGCAGAGCATTCTCTTGCCTTTTTGAATCCGGCCTCTTTTTGCCAAGGGCCAGGGTCTCCTCTGCATCGGAGTCGCCCCTGAACTTGTCTGCAACTGCCTGACACAGCTCGCCCACCTTTGCGCCCAGCGTTTCACCTGCGCTCTTGGAGAAAGCCTCCGCCCCTTTCGCCAGGAAGGGGGCGGCTACTGAGGCCAGGGTTAACCGGTCCATCTGCAACACATCCTTGGAGGAGTGTTTGGCGGGATAAAAAGATAAGTCTTCTGGATCGGTTTCTCGGATCGTTGAAATTTTTCAGCCCATGCTTTAAATATCAAGAAATCCAAAAGCAGTATCATGGGTGAGAGTGCCAGAAGCTGCATGCAAATTCCTGGTGATCTGTTGGAGCATGGTGAAGATAGAGCAATTACGAGAGGCCTTATGAGGCTTTCCGAGAGAGTTCTAGCCCAGCTTCTGGGAAATGAGCCTGATCTACGCGGTCGAGGATCTGAATCTAAGATTTAGATAGCAATCCTGGTTGAGATAAGAGATCCTGAAACCTGCTCGATTGGATGGTGGCAACTAAAATGAAAACCCTTCAAGAGATCGAGAGAGTCCTTAAAGATCAAAAGCCAATCCTCAAAAAAAAATTTAAAGTAAAGGAGATCGGCATCTTCGGATCTTTCGTGCGAGGCGAGCAAAAGGATACCAGCGATCTCGATTTGCTGATTGATTTTGAGGAGCCAATTGGCCTGGTACAATACGTGGGTTTGCAGAATTACTTGAGCGACAAGATTGGTGAGAAGGTAGATCTGGTCACAAAGTCGGGCCTCAAACCGAGGGTAAGCGGGCATATCCTCAAAGAGGTAATTTACGTATGAAGAAACGGGATTATGGGAGTTATCTCGAGGATATCATTGAGCACATGAACTACGCTGAAGAATTTATTAGAGATATGACATTTGATGAATTTAAAAGCGATAAAAAGACTGTTCTTTCAGTGACAAAGTGCATAGAGGTTGTAGGCGAGGCAACAAAACATATCCCGGATCAAATTAGAGAAAGATACCCAGAGATTCCCTGGCGCGATATGGCAGGAATCAGAGATCGGCTCGTCCATGGCTATTTCAAGGTTGACCTGTCGATCGTCTGGACAACTGTGACCATAGAATTTCCTGAGCTTCGATCCATGCTGGAAAATGTATTGGCTGATATGGACCGGTAGCGAAGTCAGATGAATGCAAGAAATCTTCATCTCCTTATTTATGCAACGGCCATTTGTCTTTCCCTTGGCCGGGCAGGATGTCTTCGGGGAGGGGTGGCATATCTCAGTTAAGATGCATTAGCCTTTCTTCGAGATATAAGTGGAAGGTATTTTCCCGAGCATCTCTCATTATTATCCCGCGAGGTACAGGCACCTAGATCCATCATCCTCTCAGCCTTCCCAAGAGCTCGCAGGCCTTGCACCTCTTCCCCACACATGGCTCGCCGCATTCCCTACACTCCGCCAGCTCCATCTGCGCCCAGTCTCCTCGGCACAGCTCCTCGATCCTCTCAAATCCCTGCAGCGTCTTCTGCCGGGTTCCGGGAAAGAGGCTCTCCATCCGGTTCATCATATCCCGCACATCTGCTCTTAAAGAGAGCCGGGCATAGGGGCACTCCCTGGACTCGAAATAGATCCCGTTAACCATGGCATAGAGGGCGATCTCCTTTTCAGGAATGTCTCGCAGGGGCTTGATCCTGGGAATCAGCCCCGGCTGCTCCCTTCTGGGCCGAAAGCGCATCAGACGCTCCATATCCCCCTTCAGATAGTTCATCATCACCGACTGGGCCTCATCGTCCTGGTTGTGGCCGGTGGCGAGCTTTGTCACCCCCAGGCTTTTGGCAGCGCAGTTCAATGCGTTCTTGCGAAATACCCCGCAGTAGGTGCAGGGCGCGACCTCTGCTCCCACCACCATCTCGTCCAGGCTCCAGCCGTACTCCTCCTGGAATGAGATGATCACCTGCTCCACTCCCATCTGCCGGGCGATCCTCTTTGCAGCCACGATGGTATCATCCCGGTAGCCTGCGATGCCTTCATCTACAGTCAACGCCACCATTTCCACCTCTTTTTCGGCTAGAACCCGGCTTAAGGCAAATAGAAGGGCAGTGCTGTCCTTCCCTCCGCTCACCGCCACTGCGATCCGCTCTCCCTTCTCGATCATCCGGTTCACAACGATTGTCTGGACCATTCGCCCCTCAAAATCCTGGATGAAATGATCCTGGCAGAGGTGCCGGCCGAGGTAGCGCTGGGAAACGATCGCCCGTTCCTGACAGAGGGAGCAGATCATTTAGGCGACCTCATTCAGTCAACCTCAAATCACAAACCTCTCCGGATTGGCATAAACGGACAGCCTCTTCCCCCGCAGAAAACCGATGATGCCAAGACCCGTCCTCTGAGCAATGGTTATGGCCAGGCCCGTCGTCGCCCCCCGGGAGACGACTATGGGGATGCCGGCTACAGAGCACTTCAGGGCCATGTCCGAGGAGACCCGGCCGGTGCAGGCGGCAAACGCCCGGCCCAGGTCGAATCTCTCCCCTTTGATGATCAGGCTGCCTATGGCCTTATCCAGGGCATTGTGCCTTCCTATGTCCTCTATGATCGATACAGGCCCGGATTGATCGAAGAGCCCAACTGAGTGTACTCCGCCCGTAGCGATATGCGTCTGGGATAAGGATATGGCCTTCATCGCCTCCTGAGCTTGTTTTTTATTGATCGTCAGATCGGATTTTATCCGGGGGAGCTTTGACTCATCGAGAAATGAGGCTATGCCCCCGCAGCCGCTCACAATGGGCCTCCTGGGGACTATCGCTCGAATGGGATTGGCGACTATTGCCCTGGCCACATCTCCCTCCACCTCTATAGATTCTATCTCCTCGACGGCAGAGACGATCCTCTCGGAATAAAGGTGCCCCGCCACGAACTCTTTTCTCATCTGGGGGCTGATCATAGCGGTGGCGAAATGGCGGCCGTTGATGAAAATAGATAAGGGAACCTCCTCCGCCACCGGGCAGATGGCTTTCTCGACCTTGATCTCGTCCACCTTAAGGCACTCAAAGTCTTTTATCATCTTCTCATGCGTTCCCTTAAGCCATCCTGGCGATTTGCTCCAAATTCCCCAGGAGCTTCTCGATCTCCTCATCGGTATTATAAAGATACAGCGATGCTCGGGCGGTGCCATGCTTTAATCCCAGGTGCCTCATCAGGGGGATGCAGCAATGGTGCCCCGAGCGAATGCAGATGTTGGAGGCCTGGTCGAGCATCAGGGCGATCTCATGGGGCAAGAGGCCCTCTATCCCAAATGAGACCACTCCTCCCCGCTCCACGGGGCTATCAGCCCCCGGTCCGTAGACCTCCAGGCCTCCGATCCCATCCAGTCCTTTAAGCAGCCTCCTGGTGAGACTCATCTCATGATCGTGAACTTCATCGATCCCTATCCGGGCTAAGTAGTCCACTGCAGCGCCCAGACCAATGCCGGCGGAGATGTCCGGCGTTCCCGCCTCATAGCCCTCATAGCCCCTCTTAAAGGTGAATCCGTCGTCAAAGACGTCCTCTACCATCCCTCCTCCTGCCAATAGGGGCGCCAGTTCCGTGCTACCCAGCTTCTTCCCGGAGTCCTGGTTCTTGCTGGCATGACTGCTCATTCTCTGCCCTTTTGCCCTCCTCTGCTCTCCATTCCTCTTGCCATCCTCCAGCTCCCTGATCCAGAGCACTCCCGATCCCGTGGGCCCGAGCATCTTGTGGCCGGAAAAGCATAAAAAATCGCAATCTATGTCTTTAACATTCACTGCCATATGGGGCAGGGACTGGGCGGCATCCAGCAGAAAGAGAACTCCCCGCTCACGGCAGATCCGGCCGACCTCTCTTGCAGGCAGAATGGTGCCAAGGGCATTGGATAGATGGCTCATGGCGACCAGCCTGGTTTTCTTGTTTATGGCTCTTTCAAGGTCGGCCAGATCGATCCTCCCCATTTTATCCGGAGCTATGACCTCCAGATCGATCCCCACCTCCTTCAGCCTCATCCAGGGCAGGAGGTTGGAATGGTGTTCGAGCAATGTGGTCACAATTCGGTCCCCCCTCTTCCAGTCCAGGCCCCTGGCCACTAGGTTGATCGACTCGGTTGTGTTCCTGGTGAAGACGGCAGTTCCATCTTCTCCCCCCACAAAACCCGCCACCTTGAGATGAGCGTCTCTGTACCTCTGGTCAGCGATCTGGGCCTGGCGGTAGACCCCCCGGCCCACATTGGCCCTGTAGCTGCGGTAGTAGCTCAGGACAGCTTCTAAGACGGGCTCAGGAGTAAGGCTGGTGGCGGCGCTATCCAGATAGATGAGATCATCGAGAATGGGAAAATCGGATCGAATCTCTTGAACTTTCACAAAACCTCGTTTAAGCTACCGCTTCTATAGCCCTCCAGGTCCAGGGTCACATATTCAAAACCAATGCACTTCAGCCTCATCACTATCTCCTGCCTGCAAGCCAGCGCCCTTTCCAGCTCCTGCTCTTCCAGCTCGATTCGCGCCGTCTTTCCCTGCGACCTCACCCGCAACTGGCCAAATCCCAGGCTCTTCAAATATTCCTCCCCCTCTTCCACCATTCGTAAGCCTTCCCGTGTGATCCTCTCATTATAGGGAATGCGCGAGGCCAGACAGGCGGAAGAGGGCTTGTCCCAGACGGGCAGTCCCATATCCTGAGCCAGGGTGCGAATATCCTTTTTAGTGATCCCCGAATCGACAAATGGATGCCAGATCCCCTCCTCGCTGCAGGCCGCAATGCCCGGTCTATAGTCATCGAGGTCGTCGGCGTTCACCCCATCGGCGATGCAGCTCATACCCTCTTTCTGAGCCACCCTCTTGAGAATGGCACTGGACCTCTTTTTACAGATATAGCAGCGAGTGGATGGATTTTGAGAAAAAGCCTGGTCATCGAGAATAGAGAACCTCTCCACCCTCAGCTCCAGACCGAGGGATTCTGCCAGGGCAACCGCCTCCTCCAGCTCGCTTCTGGGATAGATCTCGCTGTCCAGGATCACTGCCACCGCCCCCTCACCCAAGACATCATGAGCCAGCTTTGCCAGGAGGCTGCTGTCCACCCCACCGGAATACGAGATAAGCAGCCGTTCTTTCTCCCGGATACGATCTTTGAGATCTTTTAGCTTGCCGTCATGGCTCATTTTTAACATTCCAAAAACATTCCTTCTCCAGAGGGCATAGAGAATATGGAGATCTGGGATTCATTGGAGATCTATTTGGATTTGATTCTTACTTCCCTTTGCATCGACCTGAGATGCAAGCGCTCTCGTCATCTTGAAGCATGCAGCAGATATCGCAGATCCTCCTCACCAGATCATCGACCTTTCCATCGATAAGATCTTCCGCAAGCCCTCCTATCGCCTCCCTGATATCCTCTCTGAACTCGATATTGTAGCCCCTCTTCTTCGAGACATACTGGGATACCGCAGGGGGGGTGATTCCCAGCATTTTGGACACATCCTTCTGAGAAATTCCTCTTTTGATCAGTTCTTCGGCAATAGCCGCTCTGATGCTGGGAAGCACATTCCAGACGATCTCCTCACATGGCGACTTCATCTATCATAAACCTCAAATCTATGTTTGATCGATCATTATCTTTGGCTTTCTATCATAACCTATACCCATATAAATGTTATAGCAGTCTGTGGATGATGCATCCCCGGATGAAGGAGATGAAAGGGGCGATTCATTCTGATCGGTCCGGCCCAAAGGTTATCAGCCAGGAGGGATAAAATAGGCGATGCAGAGGTCTTTCATGCATCAGACTCATATGATAATCGACGGGGAACAGCTCCCCATTTCATCCCATAAGGTGGAGACGATTTGCAATCCAGCAAACCAGGAGCCTGTGGCTCTGGTCTCCGTAGGAACTCGCCAGGATGCCCGGATGGCTTTGGAGGCGGCAAAGAAGGCATTTCCTCTCTGGTCTGAGACCGCCTGCGAGAAGAGGGCAGAGCTATTGCATTCTGCCGCGGATCTGGTGCGAGAGAGGGCGAAGTCCATAGCCCGACTGCTGACTCAGGAGCAGGGAAAGCCCCTGAAAAATGCTCGAGCGGAGATCCTATCATCTGCTGGTATCCTGGACTATTATGCAGAAGAGGGCAGGAGGAACGTCGGGGAATGGCTGGCCACATCCCGCGGCCGGAGCGTTGTCCTCCGCCAGCCCGTGGGCGTCGCTGCCCTCATCACCCCCTGGAACTATCCGGTGGACCTCCTCTCCTGGAAGGTGGGGCCGTGTCTGGCAGCGGGCTGCACTTTTGTGGCCAAACCGCCAAGCCATGCCCCCGTCGCCGCCACGGAATTCGTTCGGGCGATCTATGACGCCGGTCTTCCTGCAGGAGTGGTCAATGTGGTACACGGTCCGGGAAGCGAGGTAGGAGCAGAGCTGGTGGAAAACCCCATCTCCAGGAAGATCGCCTTCACCGGAGAGACAGAGACCGGACGATGGATAATGGCCCAGGCTGCCCTTCATATCAAGCGCGTCTCACTGGAGCTGGGAGGGCACTCGCCCTTCATAGTCTGTGGCGATGCCGATATCGAAAAAGCTGCTGCTGCCTGTGCCCAGCGGGCTTTTTCCAATATGGGGCAGATCTGCATCAGCGTCAACCGGGTATATGTGGCAGATGAGGCGGCAGAGGAGTTCACCGATAAACTGGTCCATCAGGCCGAGCGGCTGCGGATTGGCAACGGCCTGGAAGAGAATGTGGACCTGGGGCCGATGTTCAGCGATGAGCAGCGTGAGAAGACCAAAGAGCATATGAAGGACGCCCTTGATCGGGGAG
Source organism: Methanosaeta sp. UBA458 (assembly GCF_002496085.1). Classification (NCBI taxonomy): domain Archaea; kingdom Methanobacteriati; phylum Methanobacteriota; class Methanomicrobia; order Methanotrichales; family Methanotrichaceae; genus Methanothrix; species Methanosaeta sp. UBA458. The sequence goes on from NZ_DAIK01000160.1 coordinate 7,208, forward strand.
CAGAGCTCCTCTGCGGCGGCCGGGAGCCGGAGGGGGAGGCATTCGAAAAGGGCTACTTTTTCCTGCCCACCGTCCTGGGTCGGGCTGACCACAAGATGAAGATCATGAGAGAGGAGACTTTTGGCCCAGTAGCTCCGATTATGAAATTCAAGACTGTTAATGAGGCCATAAAGCTGGCCAACGACTCGAATTACGGCCTGGCCGCATACATCTACACCAGCGACATTGCCACGGGCATTCAGGCAGCAGAAAGGCTGGAGGCGGGAGGGGTGGGGGT
>NZ_DAIK01000140.1:0-8239 GCF_002496085.1 Methanosaeta sp. UBA458
CCTGCGCCCCAGCACTGTAGAGCATTCCTGAGAACATTGTTTATCTATTCCAGTCAGGAGAACCAATCATGCTCGTAAGGATGCTTCCGGCTATGGAACATCGGACCCGGTTGACGGGTAGGTTCAGGTCGTTCTTTCCCTTACGGAGGGAGCAGTCCACTGTGGGATTATCATTGAACAAACACGCAAAGGGCTAAGATTAAATACTTCCAATCCGGGAGATAGTGATCATGCTGAAGAAAAAAATAGTCTACCGTCTGCTGCCGATGGCTATAGTATTGGCGCTTTTTTTCATTGTTATTGCCGAACCAGCAGCATCAGACCAGGAATCAGATGATGCAAAAGTCCTCCGTCAGTTTGGTGAGCAGATCGTGAAGAATAATCCCTCTCTCGCTTCAGCGAGCAATTTAGAGAAAGCTAAAGCGGGATTTGTCGAGTATCTGAAAAAGCTCAGCGCATCCAATGCAGGGGTCAGTAACGATGTATGGGGAAGGATAAGCGATAAATTATTTGCTGATGAGAGAACAGCCTTCACATGTTCGGTTCACACCTTCAATTTGCAGGATATTTTTGCGGGGATGGGTATCGATTCTCAGAGTATCGGTCAGATTGGAGGAGAAATGGATACGTATAATCCATTGAACGTTAACAGTGATCATGGTGCAGTCCTTATCCGCGATAATGATGGGAAGGAATATGTCTTCGATGCATGGGCTCATGCCACCATGCGTGACACCTTATCTCCCTTAGATGATCTGTATGGCGAGGGAGAAACAAGTCCCTTTAATGGAATGCCTAAGAATGAATGGACCGATCAGATGAAAGAAGAGGGATACACTACCTTCTTCGAGGATGGTTTTTTAGCCGATCCGATCCCGGCAATAGTTGAGGAATCAGATTCAAATGGCTGCACCGAGTTTAAAGTGCCACCCACGGCATGGGCAGGTGAGTCATGGTTCAATACAGGCATCAGCATACTCTCTGGGCAAAATATTTCCATTGTTGCCACTGGTACAGTACAGCCGAATAGTGGAAGCATATCCTGTGGACCGGATGGAACATATGAAGTCGACTATTGGCTGACTGATTACTCCTACCGTTCAGATTGGGGACATGAGTCGCTAATTGCAGGAATCGGCGCCGAAGGCTTGCCGATTTTCATTGGCAGCAATGCCACTTTCACTGCTCCCGAGGGGGGAGAGCTCTGGCTCGGCGTTAATGACAAAGATCCCGGGAATAATGCGGGTCAATATGTGGCCAAAGTGTGTTGGGGAGATGATCAATGAGATAGAATTCCAAAACTTTTTTTACTTGTGGGATTGTGAAGGGCGGAGCGGGAAGTCCCCATCTTCATTATGATTATCGCTTTGGCATTCTCAACCATAGTAATGCTCTGAGCTTTGTGCCTGCCTGTCTTCACAATCACCTGCGGGCCATCTATCTTTCTGGCTTCGGCATAGATCTTCGAGGCATGAAGAGCATCGCCTATCTCATGACAGTCCAGCTCAAGATCACTTGCCGCCTCATCTGGACATGCTTCCCCTCTGCTCTTGTAGTAGCCCAAAATCTCTTTCTTAGCCATCTGAAAATCGACGTCCCTGCATTTGATGACCTTGATTTCAAACAGTCTGGGCCGATGGCGTCTCTGACAAGATCGGACTCGCCAAGGCACAACCCCGCCTCGATCAGCTCCCGGATCTGAGCTGCTTCAGCGGGGGCGATCTTAGCACCTATAGATGCCGATAAAGGTTGAAGCGTCCCTTTATTCGAAGCGCTCATATGTTTTACTATGGTAAACTATGGGTGTAGAGTCCCGAAATTATTTCGCCTATCATCTAAGCTTGGACGCATAGTCCAAGATATGAAATTGAACAAGACGAAGGTTCGTTATATCCTTCGTCAAAACCGCAAGGGGGTAGCCACAAAAGAGATTGCGCGGGACGTCAAGGTCTCACAAAGGAGAGTCCAACAGATCATTAAAGAATACAAGGAGACCGGGCAAGAACCTGTATTAGGCGAAAAAGTTGGTCGCCCCCGCAAACCCTTCACTGAGAAAGAGACAGAGGCCATCAGAGCAGCCCATGCTCGCTACCGCTTTGGAGCGCGCATGCTGGAGACTGTGATCCGGAAACAATTTAAGATCTGCATATCACATAATCGCATACACATGTACCTGAAGGCAGCAGGCCTGGCCCAGGAAGATCTAAAGAAACAGAAGCGCCGGAAGTGGGTTCGTTATGAACGAAAGCACAGCATGTCAGCGGGGCATATTGACTGGCATGAATGGGATGGGACTGATGTCAAGGTTTGCGTAATTCTGGATGATGCATCCAGGATGGTGCTGGCCGGAGGGGAGTTCACCGAGATCAATACAGAGAACAGCATGCTGATAATCGACCAATTAGTGGACAAATTCTGGTGGCTCTGTCCCTTGAGGGAGCTGATACTCGATCATGGCAGCGAGTTTGGAGCCCACAGAATCCATGACGACGGAAGCTGGAACAGCGAATTCAAAGATCACCTCAAAAAATATGGAATCAAGCCCATATTAGCCAGAGTGAAGCATCCTCAGACAAACGGAAAGCTGGAACGGTTTTTCGGAGAATACGTCAAGCACAGGCCTGCTTTTCATTCATTCGACGAGTTTATCACTTGGTATAACGATAGACCTCATGGAAGCTTGAATTTCCAAAGCTTGGAGACTCCAGAAAGGGCTTTCAGGCGAAAAATGCCATTGGAAGCTTATTTCGCAATTGGCCATAGACTGTTTGGGTTGTGAAATTATATGAATAATTTAAACACTATAAAACTAGGTCGGACGCGAAATAATTTCAGGACTACACAATCAAGAAACTCGATTCTATCCATTAATATATTCAGTGTAATATATCTAGGGCGGTATGTATCCGGAATTGAGTAGAAGTTCCCGTCAAATTTTACCAATGAATACCGCGAAATAGTTGCACGTTTCAGTTCGTAGTTTTCAAATTCAAGTGTTGGCAATGGATGCATCAAGGCTCGCTCTTGATCAAGTCCCTGGACCGGCACATTGGATCGACGATAGACAGGATGGCCATTTATCTCGACAAGGCGCATTTTTAGCCATTCCGTAGCCTCATTTATGGATGCAAACGAACTCATTTCGCCAAAGGTGGCACGCCGAACATAGCCTACACTTTCTTCGTCTGTCCCTTTCTCGTTAGGTGAAGCTGGATTGCAAACACAGGGCTGAAAACCGAAATGCATAGAAAATTCCAGAAATTTATCATTGAACTGCTGCTTTCGAGAATCGTATGCTGCAGCCATTCTGTCATAGAATATTGCATCGAGAACTGAGCCGATTTCGCGGAAGAATTCGATATGGGCTGGATCATTTCTAGACGGGCTGATCTGTGGTAGAGGCGAGCAAATCGATAAAGTGAAAAGGGTAAAACAAAAACCGCAAGGTAGAATTTCTGCCATACTCCGGCGATGTTGAGCGTGACTTCACCCCAGTCGAATTCAGCACGCTGACCAACACGCGGCTCCTGCAAGATAAACACCTCTCGGGGTCCATTAGTGCGTTTCCAGCGAACGATTTCGTCTTTGACGCTGGTATAACCTATTTTGTGACCATCCTGGATGAGAAGCTCCCAGATTCTTTTGGCCGTGAGTCGTTGTTTTTTGGGGCGTCCTAAGTTTGACTCAAGATACTGGTGGATCTTCTGCCGGACAAGATCTGTGAGAACGCGAGAGGGCTGAACGATCTTTCGGTTTTTGGGAATGATCTCCTCCGCCAATCCTTCTTGCACATCTTTGACCTGATGAAGATACTTTTTCACAGTGTTCCGGGATATGTTCAGTTCGCGGGCCACTTTTTTGTAGGACTTATGGAGTTCGTACAGGTCTACGATTCTACGTACATCTGCCATCGTTTTCACCTTACCGCCCACCTCTCAGAATACTTGGAGAGGGAAGGCTTTCCTTCTTGGGGGGGGTCAAAAACGAATTGGCGTTTCCTTAAATAGAGGGGTCAAAATTGAGTCGGCGAAAACACTCTTATGCCGCCCAGGTAGAATCAGGATACGGGGCCGCTGAGATTTTACAGAAAATTCGGCACACTTCTCCGTGTTGACCTAGATCCTTTAACCAATAGGCTCCTCATAGCTGAATCAATCAAAAGAGTAATTGAAGCCCAAAGTCCTTTTGACCAAATTGACTAGAAGAAGCCACTAGCTCTGAGGCCAAAGCCCTGGTAGTATAGTAGGGGCGGCAAGTAGTCCCGGCTGACGGCCAAAAAAGGGGCCTATCCGAGAATGAGGCCCCCTTGCAAAGGCCCGAAAAATGAAAACTGAAGATCTCGATTAGAGTTATTTTATATAGATTGGAGTCATTTTAAGTAAGCCTCTCTTTCTCTTCGTCCAATCTCTCATGAAGGTTTTTATATAATTTATCTATTGCTTCTGGATCAACCCAGTCACATCCCCAATCAAAATTCTTTCGCTTTAATGATACAGGATATTTGCTCATCCATATGACGCACTTTGAGAGTGCATCCAAAATATTCTCATAATCGGTAAATCCATAAATATTGTTACTATTTAATAACCAAATTGTATTATGTGTACCCATGCGCTCTTTAATTAATTCAGTGTTGTTCCTTAAATATTCTGGGTGTCTGATCATTATAATACCTTTAACTAGATTTTCGATAGACAAACCCATTAATAAATAATAAGTATATATTAAATGTACATCACGTTCAAACCATTCCTCTTCGGGCACATCCATTCTTCCGCCCTCTTGAGAACTTAATTCTTTGATTGCGGGTTTATATCTCTCCAATATAACATCTGCTGCATATTTTAAGTATTTGGCATATCCTTCCCAACCCATAGGACCCATACCTTTGGCTCTTTCTATAAAATCATCGTCGATCATTTTTTCAAGTTCTTCAGGAGTCAGAGGCCATTCTGTCATGTTATCAATTAAGGGCTTTAGTAGAAGAATAAACCTGTTGAGGTGGCCCTACGATCTACATTGAGCTATAGCCATAAATAGAGGACATGGTTCTCCCCTTACCCTGGAAAAGTGTTTATCTGAAAAAGATTACAACAGGCTTGGAGACAAATCTAGGAGAAACCCAAGAAGCGATATCAAGAAAGAGAAATTAGTGCGGGGGACGGGATTCGAACCCGCGAACGCCTGCGCGACAGGGCCCTCAACCCTGCTCCTTTGACCTGGCTTGGAAACCCCCGCTCACAAATATGGGTAACAGATCGGCTCGCTTAGCCGATCCCAGCTCTAAGATAGCTCTGCCAGCTTTGAATCGAGGTCAAGAGCTCTCATCTTGATCTCATCCACTGCTCTTGCCACCAGATCCTTGGCGGCAACAGATCCGCTGCCCTCGATGGAAACCACAAAGGAATCATGGATGGGCTTAAGATCAATGGCTGCGGCCTCACAGGCACCAACGCAGAGCTTGCACAAGGAGCATTCCAGTATATTTGTAGCTTTCGCTCTGCCCTCCTCTATCACCAGGATATCACGAGGACAGGCCTCAACGCACTTTCCGCACCCATCGCATGCCTCGCTCACAGTGATGCTGGGCAGATTCTTGTAGCCGCACAGAGTTCCTGCCTGCCACTTGGAGTGCTCTTTGCCCACTCTCTTGGTGGCATAGCCCTCCATCACCAGCTTCTCTCCCTCACCCAAAATCACCAGTGGGATCTTATCGAAGGCCGGACGGACTCCGGGATCGGTGAACTGAATGTCCTCAGAGTAAACCATCCCAGGCCCCTCCTTGGAGAGCATGAAATCCACCCGGCATCCGGGACATCCCGTCCCGCCGCACTGGCAATCCTCAGGCTGGGAGAAGAGGTCCAGCTCGTCTGCCACCAGCGGGACTTCCCCTATCCTCAATCCTATCTGCTCGTCAAATAGAACCGAGGTATTGTCATAGAGGTTGATCTCATCTATGGCCAGTATCGGAACCTCGCTCATGCAGGCCCGGCGAATGCCATTGGCGAAAGCGGCGCTAACGCCGCTGAGGAGGTACCGGATGCGGTCCTCCCTCAGCTCAAGCAACTCGAAATTCAAGCTTTACACCCTTCGACCCCTCTTTCCTCCTCTGGGCTTGGTCCCATCGTGAGGTATGGGGGTCGCATCTTCTATCCTGCCGATCCGGAGGCCCGCCCGCGCCAGAGCCCTGATGGCCGCCTGTGCGCCCGGTCCTGGAGACCTCTGCTGATTCCCGCCAGGAGCACGTACCTTGACGTGAACTCCTACGATTCCCTTGTCCTTCACAGCGTCAGCGACCTGCATGGCCATCTGCATGGCTGTGTAGGGAGAACTCTCGTCCCTGGCTGCCTTGACCACCATTCCGCCCGAGATCTTGGCCAGAGTCTCTGCTCCGGTCTGGTCGGTGATGGTGATGATCGTGTTGTTAAAGGACGAGAATATATGGGCAATGCCCCACTTTCCTTCTGCCATTTATCCTTCCACCCTGGGTGTTCTGGATGCTCTCTCCGGATGACCCTCGCTGGCCATGGGAGAGCCCATGTAATAGTCAATGCTCATCTCCTCGCCCCTGGGCACGAGATAACCAGGAACATCCACTCTCCTCCCGGAGACCTGTATATGGCCGTGGACGATGAACTGTCTGGCCTGCTTCAGGGAGTTGGCCAGCCCTTGCCGGTAGACCTGGGTCTGCAGCCTTCTCTCCAGAACGTCGTTGACCTTCATGGATAAGATGGAATCCAGATCACCCTCCTCTTTGAGCATTCCCAGCTTCTTGAGGCGGTTGAGGATGGCCTGTGCCTGGGGAGGCTCCTCTCCCAAAGATACCGCTGCCAAGAGCTTTCTGCTGGCCTGCCTGTACTTCTTTAAAACGGCCTGAGCCTTCCACAGCTCTCTCTTGTTTCGCAGTCCATAAGCCTTGACTACCTCCACCTCTCCCGCGATCCTCTCCGCCTGCCAGGGAGTACGTGGCCTGGCATACATCTTTCGACTCTTGCCTGGATATCCCATCTCTTACCACCTTCTCCTTTCCTATTCCTTGGCAGCCGATCCCGCGGCTGGTGCTCCTTCCCTCTTTCTGCTGACGCCTACGATTGCGCCCGTGCGTCCGGTTGACCTGGTCTTCTGGCCCCTAACCCTCAGACCCCGTTCATGCCTGAGCCCTTTATAGCTCCTCATCTTCTTCATGAGATCGAGGTCTTCGCGGAGGGTCATATTCAGGTCCATGCCCATGATGTGAATATCTTTGCCGGTCTCGATATCGCCTCGCCGGTTGACCATCCAAACGGGCAGTATATTGATGGCGTCCTCTTCCACGACCTTCTTCAGCTTATCGATCTCTGCATCAGGAAGCAGTCCGAGGGTGGCATTGGGATCCACTCCCGCTCTCTCGGTGAAGATCTTGGCGCATCTGCGGCCCACGCCCTTGATGCCTGTCAGGGCCATGTGGACCTGTCTCTTTCCGGCCAGATCGGTATTCAAAATGCGAACTATATGCCTGAGCTCTTCATCAGAGCCCTTCTTAGGCTTCTCTTCTGCCTTCTTAGGCTTCTCTTTTCCTGCAGTTGGTTTTGCCAAGTTAGTCCTCCAGGGAACTTTATTCCTCTGGATCAGCCCCGGGTCACAGCCCGACGCCGCCCGCTCAACACGTTGTGGGGCGAATTAATCCAATGAGCCAAAGTGAAGTTATGCTTCTCGTATAAAAGACTTATGAGGATTTGGCCGTTTGGGATTCCAGCTCGATCTCGTTATCCTGGACCCACTCTCCGAGCGCCTCTTTCTCCCGAATGTCTTCGTAATCATACCAGGTCTGCAGAAGGCCTCTCTCATCCAGGAGCTCCTTGAACCGCCGGTAGGCTCCACGACGGCTAAAAATCCTCTGGACGAGATCCAGATCGTCTTGCAGATGCACCTCTGCAAATTCAATCACAAGCGTCTGTCCCAGGTCAAGGTCGTTTTTATGTGGGATCTCTATAAAATGATCGCAGTCAAACTCGTCCTCATCTTCCTCTTTTGGATCGTCCCATTCGGATCGATAGATTATCTCGCCATTATCCAGGCACAGAAACGCTCTATTCATCCCGTAATCGTCAGAGCTCACATAGAAGAAGGCGTGGTGAATCTCTTCAAATGTGGTCATGTTTATCTCTGATCCTTTGAATTTACATGCACCGTATCTTACCATTATACTACGATAAAAGCCTTGGGCTAATATTATGACGGTAGTGTCCCGATTGTGATG
>NZ_DAIK01000071.1:0-2961 GCF_002496085.1 Methanosaeta sp. UBA458
GGAGAGCTCATAATCCCCGGAATCAGCAACGGCAATATCTTCATTGGACTTCAGCCGCCACGTGGTTTCCTGGAAAACCCTGAAGCCATTTACCACAGCCCGGACCTTCCCATACCGCACCACTATTATGCCTATTACCGCTGGATCCGAGACGTCTTCCGGGCTGACCTGGTCATGCACATCGGAAAACATGGCTCCCTGGAATGGCTTCCCGGAAAGTCGGTGGGGCTTTCAGAATCATGCTTCCCAGACATCGCCATATCCGATCTGCCTAACATCTATCCATACATCATAAACAACCCCGGGGAGGGAACCCAGGCCAAGAGGAGGAGCTACTGCTGCATCATCGACCACCTGATTCCGGTGATGCACAATGCCGACATTTATGATGAGATGGCAGAGCTTGAGGTGATGCTTCATGATTATACTCATGCAGCATCCGAAGATCCGGCAAAACTGCCGACTCAGAGAAAGATGATCTGGGAGAAGGTTTGCGAGGCGAAGCTTGATCACGACCTGGAGACCGATGAGGAGACTGCTTTTAGCGATTTTGACAGTTTCCTGGAGAGACTGCACGGATATCTTCATGAGATAGCAGACACTCAGATCAGAGACGGTCTGCACATCTTTGGCGAACCTCCAGAGGGCTCAAGGCTGGAAGAATTTCTGGTGGCCTTGACCAGGTTGAAGAACGGAAAGGTGCCGTCTTTGAGAGAAGCTCTGGTTCATCTTCAGGGATTTGACTACGACCATCTGCTGGAGTGCCGGGGAAAGCTTTTGGACGGGGAAAGAAGCGGAGGCCATATCATCGAGGAGGTTCACGAGCTCTCGCTTAAGATCATGAAGCGGTTTCACGAGGCGGGATTCTCCGTCGACGATATCCCGTCAGTCCTATTAGAGATTGTGGGCCGCACAGACCCTGATGTTGAGGCGGTGTTAAGGTATATCGGCATGACCCTTGTGCCCAATATCGCCTCCACGACAAACGAGCTGACCAATACGCTGGTCGCCTGCAGAGGCGGATTTGTGCCGCCGGGACCTTCGGGGGCTCCTACCAGAGGAATGGCCGACATCCTTCCCACGGGCAGGAACTTCTACTCGGTCGATCCACTGGCGATACCATCACAGGCAGCCTGGAAGGTAGGCATTGCCCAGGCAGAGGCTTTGCTTGATAGATATCTGAAAGAGGAAGGCAAGTATCCCGAGAACGTTGGAATCATAGTTTGGGGCACTCCCATCATGCGCACCAAGGGAGATGATGTGGCCGAGATCCTCTATCTCATGGGAGTTCGGCCCGTATGGGAGCCGCGCAGCGGAAGAGTAACCGGCCTGGAACTCATACCCCTGCAGGACCTGAACCGACCCCGCATAGATGTCACCCTCAGAATAAGCGGCTTCTTCCGGGACGCTTTTCCGAACATCGTGACCCTCCTCGACGAGGCAGTGGAGATGGTGGCCAGCTTGAGGGAGCCGCCTGAATCCAACTATTTGGCCAGGCATGTGGCAGAAGAGATCGCCGAGAAGGTCGGCCAGGGAATCGACTTTGAGAAGGCAAAAGAGGAGGCATGCTACAGGATCTTTGGCTGCCGCCCCGGCGCTTACGGTGCAGGAGTGTGCGATGCCATCGACTCCAAGAACTGGAAGGACGAGCACGATCTGGCAGAGATTTACATCACCTGGGGGGGCTACGCCTACGGAAAGAAGAACTACGGCATAACTGTGCCCGAGCAGTTCAGGAGGAGGCTTGGCCAGCTGGATCTGACTGTGAAGAACGAGGACTCCAGAGAGTGGGACATGCTTGATGGCGACGATTTCTACTCCTTCCATGGGGGCATGATCGCTGCAGTCAAATCAATCAAGGGGGAGCTGCCAAAGTCGTATTGCGGTGACAGCTCAGACCCGGAGCGGGTGAAGATTAGGAATACTGTCGAAGAGACCAAGCACATCTTCCGGGCCAGGATTCTCAATCCCAAATGGATCGAGAGCATGCAGCGGCATGGCTACAAGGGCGCTGGTGACATGTCAAGGATGGTGGACATTGCTTTTGGCTGGGATGCCACAGCGGAGGTTCTGGAGGACTGGATGTACGAGGAGCTTGCCAACAGGTACGCCCTGGACGAAAAGATGCAGGAGTGGCTGAAAGATGTCAATCCTCACGCTCTACTGAACATCTCCGAGCGTCTCCTGGAGGCAATAGACCGGAATATGTGGGATGCAACAGACGAGATGAAACAGAAACTGAGAGAGGTGTATCTGGAGATAGAGGGGATGATCGAGGATGACAGCGCATAGGATCGATGAGGGCATCTATCACCCAAAAGATCTGGAGGATAGGGAAATTAGCAGAGCAGCACCATCTCCACCCGGCCGAATTGTCTCCCTGACGCCCATAGCATCAGAGCTTATCTGCATCTTCGGCTGCATCGACAGGATCGTGGGACGGGATGATCATTCCACATTTCCTCCTGCGCTTGGTGAGAAACCGGCGGTTGGGAGCGGCGTTTACAGGACGATCAGCGCAAAGCGGGTGCTGGATCTGGACCCCGATATCGTGGTCACAGGCAGGCGCGTCCCGCAGGAGGAGTTTGAAAAGATAGGGTCTGCAGGTGTTCCTGTGGTCGTCATTGGGACTGGCTGCGAGCTGGAGGCTCTTATAACTAATATCCTGACCTTGGGCAAGAGAATGGCTGCTGAGAAAAAGGCGGGAGAGCTTGTAGATTTTTTGGAGAGATATGCGAACCTTATCAGGGATAGGACTGGGGACCTGAATATCGAGGGCAAGCCCCGTGTTTATAACGAGTGCGCCTTTAGAAGATATATCACCAAAACCTGTACCACTGCGGACGAGGTCATCTCTATCGCCGGGGGGACAAATATCGCCCCCGACGAGGATCTGGGCAGGCTGGAGGTGAGCGGAGAATGGGTGATAAGGAGTAATCCGGACGTGATTCTCTCTCAGGT
>NZ_DAIK01000071.1:2993-5493 GCF_002496085.1 Methanosaeta sp. UBA458
TCAGAAACGGACGGGTCTACATAAGCCATCTCTCTATCAGAAGAGGGCCTCGAATGGTTGGATATCTGCTTTATTTGGCAAAATGGTTCCATCCTGAGCTGTTCGAGGATATCGATCCGGCAGCGGTGGAAAAAGATATGCTGCAGAAGTTTTACGGGCTCGATCTCGAAGGGGTATGGGCCTATCCCGAGGTATGAAACTTCGCATTAAAGGAGCTGCAAACATGAATGGCAAACTTTTGGGAGGCGCTCTCCTGGCCCTCATCCTTTTTTGCCTCTTGGGGGCCTGTGTGGGCGCGGGCGAGGGGACAGATGATATCATTACCATAGTGGACGGAACCGGAAAATCAGCAAACATATCGCTTCCCGTGGAGAGAATAGTCTCAATCACATCACGTGCATCTGAGATCATCTCTGTGCTTGGCTCTGAAGATAGGATAGTTGGGCGCGACTCGTATTCCTTCTTTCCTTCATCTCTGAAAGATGTTCCTGTAGTTGCTGAGAGCTCCTACAGTCCAAATATAGAGCTTATCCATAAGATCGATCCCGACCTGGTGATTGCGGACAGTATGCTCTCTGAAGACGATCGAAAGAAGATAGAGGCTGCGGGCATACCGGTAATCGTAGAGACTGCCTTGGACTCCACCACCATAGAGGCATTTGTGAGCCATCTTGGGATTTTGCTTGATAAAGAAGAACAGGCACAAGAGCTCATAAACTTCATCAAAAAATATCAGGATATCATAAAAGAGCGTACTGAAGATCTGAAGTCCGAGGATAAGCCTGCAGTATATATTGAGATCGGATATCCATATAGCACCATGGCTTCAGCAACGACATTCCACAATCTCACAATCGCTGCCGGTGGTATAAACATCGCTGCCGACCAGCCTATCAAATATCCAATTATGGACCCTGAATGGATCGTCGAGAGAGATCCTGATATAATTTTCAGCTATGCTACTAACACCGCTGAAGAGAACTTGACTGACAAGATGAAGGAAATTCATGACGAAATTCTCTCCAGGCCCGAATTGAGCGATGTCAAGGCGGTCAAGGAGGGCCGGGTTTATGTCCTGGGAAATCCCGTAGCATGGGGCATTCGCTCAATAGTCGGAGAGCTTTGGCTCGCTAAATGGCTCCATCCGGATCTCTTCGAGGATATCGATCCAGAGACAGTGGATAGAGAGCTTCTCGATGAATTTTTCGGTGAAGATCTAACGGAGAAGTGCGTCTATCCATGATATTCAAGATAACTTTAGTGGAGTTGAAATAGGTGACTGGCAAAGTTTTAACTGGCCTTTTCATAGCCCTTATGCTTTTGAGCTTCCTGGGGGCATGTGAGGACGCAAAGGCAGAGATGATAACCATCGTCGACGGCAGGGGGCAGTCTGTCGATGTACCGACTCCTGTGGAACGGATAGCCTCGATCAGCTCTCGTGCCTCAGAGATCATATGTGCCCTTGGCGCCTGCGATAAGATCGTTGGGCGCGACTCATACTCGTTCTTTCCACCAGCTCTTGCGGATGTGCAGGTGGTGGCAGAAAGCTCCTATACGCCAAACATAGAACTCATCCATAAACTAGATCCTGATCTGGTAATAGCCGACAGCATGCTGTCCAACGACGATCGGAAGAAGATAGAGTCTGCGGGCATACCCGTGATTGTAGAGACCACCTGGGATTCAAAAACGGTGGCCACTCCTGTGAGACATATTGGGGTTTTGCTGGATAAAGCTGATCGGGCAGAGGAGATCATCGGCTTTATAGAAAGGTATCAGGGCATCATCGAGGAACGCACTGCTGGTCTCGAGGAGGAGGATAAGCCTGCGGTCTTCTTCGAGTGGTCCAGGCCTTACTATAGCATGGGCAACGGAACGCTCTTCCACAACCTCACAGTTGCTGCAGGTGGGATAAACATAGTTGCCGATGAGCCAGTCAAGTATCCCACAATGGATCCAGAATGGCTCGTCGAGAAGGACCCTGATATAATCATTCGTTACGACTATTCCACTGAAAAAGGAAATTTGACCGATAACATGGAGAAGACGAGAGATGAGATCCTCTCCCGGCCCGAACTTGGCGATGTGAAGGCGATCGTAGATGGCCGGGTCTATATCCTCGGCAATCCTGTGGCAAGCGGCATACGCTCGGTAGTCGGAGATCTTTACCTTGCCAAATGGTTCCATCCCGACCTCTTCAAAGATATCGATCCCGAGGCAGTGCATAGAGAGCTTCTCCAAAAGTTCTTCGGCCAGGAGCCGGACGGCGTGTACGTCTATCCATGAAGGGCGTTTAGTTGAGAAAAACGCTGGTGCATGGCTCTTTATTTCCTGGGCAATGAAGAAGAGGCTGTAGCGGCCAATGAGAGGGCATGGGAGATCCTGAACCAGAGCTGCGAGAAGGACCCGGAGAATGCCAGCATAGACACCCGAAATGGGTCCAAGTCAAACTGCGGCGAACCTCGCAAATTATTGCGAGGGCTTCGCCAATGTTATGGAT
>NZ_DAIK01000071.1:5551-22797 GCF_002496085.1 Methanosaeta sp. UBA458
ATATGGATGAAAAAAGGAAAAAGGATGCTGTTGACCACGAACATGAGAGTTACAAAGTACGTGATACTATCCCCTGAATGCACTGACGTCCTACCTTGTGACGTATCCACGATGATCTACGAATCAAAGCATGGCATAGAGGTAAAAGAGACTTGCTTTGGAGCCATCATCGAAGGCGAGGAGGACGCTATCGAGTCGCTGATCAAGGAGATCAGGGCCCTTGACCCAGCAGGGATTTTTATTAAGGACCGAGGATTCCTTCTGGGAGATCCCAGGCGCTGCCGAGGGGATGCCTCCGGATCTCCGTGCAAATTGCTCTGGATAACATCTGGCAGACGGAGCGGAAGCGTCAGGCCAGGCAGCTACATGATCGAGGCCGAGTCGAAGATGCTGCCCTTGATCTCCAGAGCTTTGGAGTCTATTGCCAAAGGCGAGATTTTATAAAATGAAAAAAATGTTGCTACTAGCGCATTGTTGCTGCCTCTTCATCCCGAAGCCCGGTCCCTTCGCATATCTCGCTCTTCGGATCGGTCCATTTCTCGCTAAAACCAAGAGCAAATGCCTGGTATACGAACTCCAGGAACACATGCTTATCAAGTGACTTGTGCAAAGAGGAGAGCACCTGCATGTAATCGTGAATTCGGTGGCTTTTTCCCGAAACGGCCGCAGAAATCTGTGCGCCGTAAAGGGCCATGACCTCTGGCATACAGCTTTTGGGAAGAGTGCCCCATACGAACTTGTCCCGCAGATGGACGAGAGCCGCCACGGCTGCTACCGTGAGAGGATCCTTGATTATATTCGAGAAGCTCTTCTCGAAGAGGTCGGCGTTGTCCCTGGACAGAAACTCTCCAATTCCCTGGCACATCTCTCTGCTGTCAGTTCCCAGCCTCTCCAGATGGGCCAGTGAGGAGCACTGGCCTGCAGCCGTCAGGCCGTTTTGAAGGGCGAGCGTCTCTAAGACGGCGTCGTGCATGGTGCGACCGATGAGCTCGCCCACCTTCGAGTGCTTGCCGGCAAACGATATTGCTTTTCCCCCAAGTTTTGATGCCACTGCAATCTGGTCTGTTCCAGTGCCCGTAGCAAGACCCTCTGAATATTTGGATCCAACCGCTAGCTCCTGAAGGGCAGCAGTCTTGGCCTCAGTGGCGGTGATGACTGCGGTGACCATGGCGCCCGGTGTCAGCTCCCGGTTGAGGAAGATCATGGCGTTTATTGTTCCCGGTCTTCTTTCGCATTCCAGATCTATTTGTCCTTTTGCGCTATCATCCTGCGGCTCGTAATAGGTGGCGGTATCCCCTGCCCTGCCTGCATTTCCCTCCACGCCACCGGTACATACTGTCACGACCTCAAGATCGCAAAACCTCTCGATGCAGATGGCGGCGTTGTTCATATTGGCTGCGGTTCCAAGCGTGGCACACTTTTGGAAAGGCAGGTTGTGGCGGTCGGCCACTTCTCTCTTGTAATCCTCCGGACTGTCAACCGCCAGCCGGTACATCCTGGCGTTCATGTGCCCTCCTGCCGGCTCACAGGACTGGTGGTTGTAAAGATACATGAGGTCGTCATGCATCCCGCCAGCGGAACTGCGACAGGTGGACAGGACCCGGTGAGGAGTCATGAGCCTGGCATAGACTATCTTCTCCTCTCGATATAGCTCAATTCCATCATAGAACTGTGCAAGCTTCATTTTTTTGGCCTCCTTTGTGAACCATTACTGGATTTTCCAGCATTTGATAAATCCAAAAGCACGTCGTAGTCTATGTTCTCCAGGAACCTCTTCTCTCTGGAGTCCTTCGTTCCGAGCCTTGCGATATTGATGGCATCTCCAGTCGGCGGAGAAGAGAGACGGATGACCTTTTCCTGAAATCGGGAGTAGCTGCATAAAAGGCTCTCTCCAATGGCCTGGAGCCCGGCGCAGTCTCCCCATTGATTGGCGACGGCCAGATGCATCTGCTCGCTCAGCCTCGCCTCCCATATGAATCTGGATTTAGCATCGTCCCAGAGGGCAGGCACACAGAGCACGTCGGCGCCAAGCTTTGCCAGCGAGTCTGCAGCCTCCGGAAACAGGAGGTCATGGCCTATGAGCATTCCTATCCTGGCAAAGGGGAGATCATATGCTGCAAAACCGCCGTCGCCGGGGGAGGCCCAGTTCCTATCGCGCCAAGAGAGGTGGACCGCCCTGTACTTGCCCACAATTCCATCGGGACCGATCAGGACGGAGCTGTTGTAGAATCCCAATTCATCCCTCTCAGGCATGCCCAGAACGATGAAGAGATCTCTTTCACCTGCCTTTTGGGAAAATAGATCGGTGACTTTGCCTGGTATCTCCTCCGAGCAGATCTCTGCCACCTCTGCACCGAAGATCGCCCCCGAGGTGGAGAGCTCCGGCAGGACGACCAGGTTGATCGTCGTTCCCTTCTCCCTGGCAGCCTTGGCCAGGGCATCATCTATGAGCCTAATCGCCCTTTTTGTATTTTCTACTACATTCCGGGGCTCAGAGCATAACTGCAGTGTCGCGGCTGTAAAATCGGCGGCTTGCGGCAAACCGAGAAGGAAATCGATGCTGATGTGAGAGTATGGATCCAGGGTTATGTTTCCATAGCATTGAGGCCTTCTCCCGCTCAAAGCATTTTGCGTCGTGACGCCATTTAGCGGCAAAGAGCCGTATATGATGGTATCATCAGGAGAGCTCATCTGAGCTACCGTCTCTCCCTGAGGATTTACTATGAAGGATTGTGCACCATTACAGTCCATCGTCTTGTCCATTCCCGTTCGGTTGCATGCCAGGACGTAAATGCCGTTTTCCAGGGATCTGGCCCGCCAGAATCTTTCAGGATTATGGTGCTCAGGAGGCCAGTTAGCCGGAACCAGCAGGACCCTAGCTCCCTGCAGGGCAGCAATCCTCGCCGGTCTATATGAGTATGAGTCGGCGCAGATCACCATACCGAGCGCGCCAAATTCGGTCTGAACCACGGGAACTGGGAGGTTGCCCTTAGCGGCCCATAGATTCTCCCGAAAGGCGGGGGATAATTTGCGGTATCTGGCCGCTACACCTTTGGTTGGCCCCAGCAAGGCCGCTGAATTGTAGAATATGCCCGTTCTCATGTCGTGCTCAGCCAGGCCAATGCAGATATAGCAGCCAAACTCATTCGCAATTAGGCCGAAGGCCTCAGTAGTGGGCCCGGGAATGCTCTCTGTGAGAGGAGCAATCTCCTTTCTGCTTAGAAAGGCATAGCCGGTAGTGGCAAGCTCGGTATTCACGATGAGACGGGCGCCATTTTGAGCCGCCTCTCTGTTCAAAGCCAATAGTCTGGCAATATTTTTATCTTTCTCCTTCCAGGAAATTGATGCATGAACGAGGGCAACTTTCAGCTCTTCACAGGGCATTTTATTAGCGGCTTCACTGCAATTTGGAGTCATTTGATTCATTCTCGCTGAATTATTTGATGTCTCTCGAAAGCTTTATTTAATCAATTCAACTAGCTCTAACTAAAAAAATGTTTCGTTATGCTAATGAGATTACGGGATGGATTATTACGAAGAAGGTCAAGATTGCCTATGTCACCACACAGGAAGCAAGCGACGTCTTCCCTCTCATATCTGCCTTAAAAGAGCTGATCCGCCAGCATGGAGAGGTAGCGGAGGTGGCCGTCAGATCCGGGGAAGACTTAAAAGACGTCGATCAATGGGAAGAGTTCGAGCATTTTGCCAGAAGCTGCCATATAGCCATCTTCAATCTGCACGGGGGGAAGAAGAGCCTTTCCTCCTTTGACGAATTGGTCCAGAGCTTGCAAGATAGCAGTGTCTCCATCTATGCGCAGTCTGCTTCAAATGAGCCTGAGATTGAGCTAATGAAGCTGTCAACAGTAGACGATGCCATCTACAGGAAAGTATCTCAGTATCTTGATTATGGTGGACGGAAGAACTTCTATAGCCTCATCCTCTACCTGGCCAACTATTTCATAGGATCGAATTATGAATTCTCCGAGCCCGCAAGGCCCATCTGGGAAGGCATCTATCATCCGGATTTCGACCACGTACCAACGCTGAAGGAGTATCTGCAGAGCAAGTGCGTTGCCGGCAGGCCGACTGTGGGCCTGTGGTTTTACCAGAGCCTCTGGCAGGCGGGAAACACACTCTTCATCGACAGGCTGATTGAGGAGATCGAGAGGCAAGGCGCAAATGTCATTCCCGTCTTCCTTCATGCCGCAAAGGACGTCGAGCGGGGGACGAAGGGAGCAGAGTGGGTGGTGGAAAACCTCTTCATGAAGGACGGCCGGCCTATAATAGACGTCTTGATCAGCACCCTCATGTTCTCGCTCTCCATCAAACCCTGGGAAGGATCGGACACCGGCGAGGGGCAGGAGGTCGCCAGATCTGAGGAGTGGTTCATAAAAAGGCTGAATGTGCCTGTGCTTAAGGCCATTGTGACCTACAACACTCTTGCTGACTGGAATGAGTCGCTTCAGGGCTGCAGCCCCATGGACATCTCCATGGGAATCGCCATGCCGGAGTTCGACGGAATGCTGATCACCGTCCCTGTAGCGGCCAGGGAGAGAACGGACATAGATCCACTGACCGGGGCGAGGGTCATCCGGTTCGAGCCGCTTCCCGAGCGCACGAACAAGATCGTACGCCTGAGCCTTAACTGGGCAAAGCTCCGGCATATTCCCAATTCCCAAAAGAAGGTGGCAATCATCTTCCACAACTACCCTCCCCGAGACGACCGCATAGGCACCGCATTCGGCCTGGACTCGCCCGTATCGGTCTTGAACATCATGAAGGCCATGGATGATGCGGGATATACGATCGAGAGAATGCCCGAGAATGGCCAGGCCCTGATCGAGGATGTGAAGAGCAGGCTTACCCTCGACCGGCGCTGGAGAAGCCCGGAAGAGCTGGCTAAGAGGGCAATAGACTCCGTTACTGAGGGTGATTACAAAGACTGGTTCGAGCAGCTTCCCGTGGCCGTACAGGAGAAGATGACCTCCGCCTGGGGAGAGGCGCCGGGAAAGCTTTTTGTTCATAAGAAAAACCTGATAATTCCAGGAGTCATCAACGGCAATATCTTCATCGGCCTTCAGCCCTCGCGCGGCTTTCTGGAGGACCCGGCCGCCATCTACCACAGCCCCGATCATCCCATTCCTCACCACTATTATGCCTACTATCGCTGGATTAGAGATGTCTTCCGGGCTGATCTCGTGATGCACATCGGAAAGCATGGGTCCTTGGAATGGCTTCCGGGAAAGTCGGTTGGGCTTTCGGATTCATGTTTCCCGGACATCGCCATATCCGATCTGCCCAACATCTATCCCTACATCATCAACAATCCTGGCGAGGGGACTCAAGCCAAGAGGAGGAGCTACTGCTGCATCATCGACCATCTGGTTCCTGTCATGCACAATGCCGATGCTTATGATGAGATGGCGGAGCTGGAGGTGATGCTCGCCGATTACTACCAGGCCGCCTCCGAGGACCAATCCAAACTGCCCACACAGAAGAAGATGATCTGGGAGAAGGTCTGCGAGGCAAAGCTGGACCATGACCTGGAGGTTGAAGAGGAAGAAGCGTTCTCGGATTTCGATAAATTCCTGGAAAAGCTGCATGAGTATCTGCACGAGATGGCGGACACTCAGATCAGGGACGGCCTCCATATCCTTGGCGAGCCGCCCGAGGGCTCGCGCCTGGACGAGTTCCTGGTTGCGCTCACCAGGCTTGCCAACGGTCAGGTACCCTCTCTCCGGCAGTCTCTGGCAGAGGCCATGGGCTATGATTATGATTATCTTCTGGACAATAGGGGGAAGATCGTTTCCGGGTCGAAGACCTGCGGGCAGGTGATTGATGATCTGAACTCTCTCGCCCTGCGGCTGGTGTCCGGTCTCCATGAGCAGGGGTTTGCCGTTGGGACGATTCCAGAACTGGTGGAAGAGATCCTGGGAAAGAGAAATCCCAAGATTGAAAAGGTGCTGGATTACATAGCCACGACGCTCGCGCCCAACATAGATGCGACAGTGGACGAGCTTTCAGCCATCCTTTGCGCCTCAGATGGAGGATTCGTCTCGCCCGGACCTTCCGGGGCTCCCACCCGGGGAATGGCAGACATTCTGCCCACGGGAAGAAATTTCTACTCCGTCGATCCCCAGGCCATACCATCTCAGGCGGCCTGGAAGGTGGGCGTCGCCCAGGCAGACGCCCTGCTTGAGCGCTATCTGGAGGACGAGGGCTGCTATCCGGAATCCCTGGGAATGGTCATCTGGGGCAGTCCCACCATGCGAACCAAGGGAGACGACATTGCCGAGGTCCTCTGCCTCATGGGGGTTCGGCCGGTCTGGGAGGAGAGGAGCGGCAGAGTAACAGGGATAGAGCTCATTCCCATAGAGGAGCTGCAGCGTCCTCGGATAGACGTTATGCTGCGCATCAGCGGTTTTTTCAGGGATGCATTTCCAAATATCGTGCATCTTGTTGATAGAGCAGTAGAGCTGGTGGCAGAGCAGAAGGAGCCGCCGGAGCAGAACTTCCTGGCAAAGCATGTATCTGCAGACATTTCTGAGAAGACGGCCGCTGGAATCGATGGAGAACAGGCCAAGACACTGGCCTGCTACCGCATATTCGGCTGCCGCCCCGGAGCCTACGGTGCAGGCGTCTCAGATGCCATCGACTCCAAGAACTGGAAGGATGAGAAAGACCTGGCCGAGATCTACGTAAAATGGGGCGGTTATGCTTACGGTCGCAAAAACTTCGGAGCGACCGTTCCCGATGAGTTCCGAAGGCGCCTCAGCCGTCTCGACCTGACTGTCAAGAACGAGGACACCCGGGAGTACGACATGCTGGACGGCGATGATTTCTACTCCTATCATGGCGGGATGATCGCAGCGGTCAAGGCATTGAAAGGCGAGCTTCCCCGTTCGTACTGCGGCGACAGCTCAGATCCTGACAGGGTGAAGACCAGGAGCACTGTTGAGGAGACCAAGCATATCTTCCGGGCCCGCATCCTCAATCCCAAATGGATCGAGAGCATGAAGCGTCACGGTTACAAGGGCGCTGGCGACATATCCAGGATGGTGGACATCGCCTTCGGCTGGGATGCCACTGCCGAGGTTCTTGAGGACTGGATGTACGAGGAGCTGGCGAACAAGTACGCTCTGGATAAGGATATGCAGGAGTGGCTGAAAAAAGTGAACCCCCATGCTCTGCAGAACATCGCCGAGAGGCTGCTCGAGGCAGTGGAGAGGGGGATGTGGCAGGCAACTGAGGAGATGAAGGAGGAGCTTCGGGACGTCTATCTGGATATCGAGGGGTGGATCGAGGACGATCAACCACAAACCGATGCAAGTTCGGGAAGCTAAGAATTAAAACTGGTAAAATGCCCGAGGAAAGCCCCGGCCTTCTGGCTTTATCCGTAACAAGTGACTGCAACCTCCGCTGCCGCTACTGCTATGCCCGCGGCGGCGAGTCGAGCGCCTCGATGAACTGGATCACTGCCAGGCGGGCCATCGACGTGATGGCGGAATGCTTCGATGGCTTTAAGATCCAGTTCACAGGCGGCGAGCCCCTACTTAATCTCAACCTCATAGAGTGGGCGGTAGATTATCTCAGCGAGCTGGGCCTGCACGTTCCCTGCCAGGTTCAGACCAACGCCACCCTCATCACTTCCGATGTTGCCGGAAGGCTGAATGATCTTAAAATCGGAATAGGCGTGAGCCTGGATGGCCCTCCATCAGTGAACGATCGTATCCGACCCTTTTCCAGCGGACGTGGCGGCTCCGCCAAATCTGCACTGAATGGAATTATGGCCCTTAGAGAGGCAGGAATTCGGGTCGGCGCGACCTGTGTTCTCACCAGGGCCAATGCTGGGGCGCTTGCGGGGCTCGTGGAGCTGTGCAGCTACCTTGGCAACATTGAGGGAATCGCAATCGACTTCCTAAGGCAAGCGGGCCGGGGCGATAACTCAATGCAGCCAGATGCAGTCGTCGCTTCCAGAGGCATTGAGGCAGCCATAGAGCGTGCAGAAGGCCTGGCCCAAATGGGCGGAAGCCTGGTGCGATTCAGGGAACTGGAGAGAATGCGCAATACTGTAGAAGAAGGAAGAGAGAGGCTTCATCATTGCTACTTTGATGCCTGTCGGTCTGTTGTTGTAATGCCCGGCGGCGAGGCCTTTGCCTGTCCTTCCATGCTCCGTCCGGAGCTTCGGCTGGGTAATATTGAGGAGCCGGATTTCGCAAAGAGGCTGATAGGGCGAATGGTTCGGGCACGAAGATCTGTGCAGGACCCTCAGGAATGCCGGACCTGCCGGGATCGCTGGCTTTGCGGCGGGCCTTGCCTGGCACATTGTGTTCCTGAATCGAACTTGAGGGTGGAATGCGCCGTCAAGAGGGCCTTCATGAGGCACCTCAGATCATCCTCGCTGATCCCTCCCTCCACCATCAGCCTGCTAAAGACCCAGAGCAGTAGTGAGTAGCTGCAGTCATACTTCTCGTCAGTCTCATTTCGCTTCTCGGTCAGAAAGTTATGAATCCGCCACAGGCCTGCCGGCTCTCTGATTCCAGAGGCCATCCTGGGCACTCTCTCCGCGATGACCGTGCACTCACGCTCGTAGGCGGCCCGGTAGGCCCGGGCGCACAATCTCCTTATCGAGGCACCACTGGCGAAGGGCCCTCTTCATCTCTCCTTATTTTTCCAGCAATCTCTCAAGCGCGGTCTTTTCCAGCTTAAGCGAGGCCAACCTACACTCGACCTCAGCGATCTCCTTCTTGATCTTTCGGAGTTCGGTCCTGTTCTTGGCCTTGTTCAGGTACTCTTTCCCTAGCTCTTCGGCGATGTACTCCTCGAGCTGGCGTCTCAAGACCTTGATGTAAGGATTTCCATAGATGCTTCCCTCGCGGAACTCAAGCTTTCCTGCGTTGATTCCCTTGATTATGAACTCCCGGTCCACGCCATACTCCTTCTTTGCCGTCACATCGCTGAGGCTCGCGCCCTTTCGGTTCCATTCACCGTATTCCGCCATTTTACCCTCTGCTCTTTATTGCGATCTGTGCCTCAGCCTCGTTCGCCTCGGCGATTCCGGCGATCAGGACATCGAAGGAGTTTATGCATGCACAGATATTTGGATCTGCCGCCAGTGGCCGTTCTTCAGCAGCCGCATCCCGTTCAGCGTAACCAGCAGCGATGCGCCCAAATCATTAATAATTCGGCGTAAACCCTGCTGTCAACGATTACTATCAACCTGATTATCATGTACAGAAGCAGTTGTGGTTTCGAGTCGGTTAGGTTTTCGAAATTTCCCGAAACGCTTAAATACAATCTAATTTGTATTAAATCCAATTTTGTTTACTATGGAAGAATGGCATGATAGATAACAAATTCTGGGTTTTGATCTGCTTGGGCATCGTTCTGGAGGCCTATGTCTCTATCAAAGACTGAGGTGATGGGCGAATACCAGAGCTATATGGGCAAGAGGGCGCTCTTCTTCCTGATACTGCTGCTGGGGACCGCATTGCTGGCGAGCATGGCCGTCACCCTCGGTTCTGCAAGTCTCAGCATTAAGGAGGTCTATGTTGCCATCATGGCCAGGTTTCTTCCCGACTACTTTGAATCAACGTCATATGCAAACACCATCGTCTGGGGCCTCCGCCTCGATCGGATCCTCATGGGCATACTGTCAGGCATGGGATTGGCGATCGCAGGCGCAGCCATGCAGGGCATCTTGAAGAATCCACTGGCCAGCGAATTCACCCTGGGCGTATCTTCAGCAGCCGGCTTCGGTGCAGCCCTGGCCATAGTGCTCGGTGCCGGATTTGTGGGAGGAGAGTACCTGGTAATCGGCAATGCGTTCATCTTCACATTGATCGCATCCTTCACCGTCTACGGCCTTGCCAAGTACAAAGGCATAACTCCAGAAACTCTGATCCTGGCAGGAATCGCCATCATGTACCTGTTCAGTGCCATGACATCGTTTCTGCAGTATGTTGGACATGCAGAACAGGTGCAGGAGGTCGTTTTTTGGATGATGGGCTCCCTGGGCAAATCCTCCTGGGAAAAGGCCGGAATAATTTCAGCAATTCTGGCAGTCTGTCTACCTTATCTGATCATCAAGTCATGGGACATCAATGCCATGGGGGCAGGTGACGAGACTGCCAAGAGCCTGGGAGTGAACGTCGAGAGGACACGCGTTATCAGCATGGTGCTGGTCTCGCTCATAACTGCCAGCATAATCTGCTTTACTGGAACCATCGGCTTTGTGGGATTGGTGGCTCCTCATATCACCAGGATGATCATAGGGGGAGATCACCGGTTTCTTCTGCCGGGCTCGGCCCTGGTGGGCGCTCTGCTTCTCCTCGGTGCTGACACCCTTGCCAGGACGATCCTCGCGCCGGTAATACTTCCTGTGGGCATAATGACATCGTTTTTGGGTGTCCCGTTCTTCGTTTATCTCTTCATGAAAAGGAGGAAGGTGTTTTGGTAAATATCACTATAAAGAGCCTGACATTCGGCTACAATGGCTCCATGATCCTGGACAACCTCAATCTGGTGGTCGAGGATTCGGAAGTGCTGGGGCTGGTCGGCCCAAACGGCTCGGGCAAGACCACTCTGATCAAATGCATGGATAAAATACTCAAGCCCAAAGGAAGCATATTAATCGATGGCAGAGATATCGATACTGTAAGCAGAACTGAGCTTGCCAAACGCCTGGGGTATGTTCCTCAGTCCAGCTCGACTCCTCTGGCCACTACCGTTTTTGATACAGTTCTCATGGGCAGGAGGCCGCATATAAGCTGGCGCGTATCAGACTCCGATCTCGATAAGGTAGCAGATATCCTGGGGCTTTTGCATTTGGAATATTTGGCCATGAGGGACTTCTCCCAGCTATCCGGGGGTCAGAAGCAGAAGGTTCTGATTGCCAGGGCTCTGGCCCAGGAGCCGGAGGTGCTGCTACTGGATGAGCCCACCTCAAGTCTGGACATGAAACACCAGCTCGAGGTCATGGAGACGATATCGTCCCTGGTCAAAGAGAAGAAGATCTCTGCGGTCATGGCACTTCATGATCTGAATCTGGCCTCCATGTTCGTGGACAAGCTGGCGATCCTGAAAGGCGGAAAGATCTACGCAGCAGGAGAACCTATTGATCTTTTAAATGCCAAGAATATCCGGGATGTGTACGGAGTCGAGGCCGTGGTGATGAATAACCTCGACAGGCCGTACATCGTTCCTTTGCGATCACTTAACGAAGGCGTAGCATAAGGTGAAGAAATGCATCATATCAAAAGAAGGACCATTCCTTTTACATCCATTGTGGGCCAGGAGGACATGAAGTTTGCATTAATCCTGAATGCGATCAATCCGCGCATAGGCGGCGTGCTGATAAGAGGTGATAAAGGAACCGCTAAATCAACCGCTGTGCGAGCCCTAGCTGACCTCCTTGAGGATATTGTTGTGGTAGAGGACTGCCCTTTCAACTGCAATCCCAGAAATGTGGAGGAGATGTGCGACCTTTGCTTTGACAGGAGTCAGAGAGGCCAGATTAAAGAAGCTTCACGCAAGACCCCGGTGATCGACCTTCCCCTGGGTGCAACAGAGGATCGGGTTGTGGGATCGTTGAATGTAGAAAGGGCAATCAAAGAGGGAATCCGGGCCCTGGAGCCGGGAATTCTGGCTGCTGCCAACAGGGGTATACTGTACATCGACGAGGTGAATCTCCTGGATGATCACGTGGCAGACGTGCTGCTGGACTCCGCTGCCATGGGGGTGAACATCGTGGAACGCGAGGGCGTGTCCGTTGCCCATCCGTCTAAGTTTATCCTTGTGGGCACCATGAATCCCGAGGAGGGAGAGCTGAGACCGCAGCTGCTGGACAGATTCGGGCTGCAGGTAAATGTTGTCGGCATCGAGGATGTAGATCAGAGAATGCTGATTGCCAAGACGGCGGAACGGTTTGATGCCGACCCTGAGGGCTTCTCAAAAGAGCAGCAGGCTCTTCAGGATGGTCTTAAGGGGAAGATCTCTGCTGCCAGGGAGATCCTTGGCAGGGTGACTATGAGCGATGATCTTCTGAGAATCATAGCCTCTACCTGCATCGACCTGGGGGTCAAGACCCACAGGGCAGAGATAGTGATCTCCAGAACGGCCAAGACCATAGCTGCTTTTGAAGGAAGGACGGAGGCGAACCAGGAGGATGTGAAGAAGGCCATGGAGCTGGCGCTGGCTCACAGGATGAGGAGCAGGCCCTTTGAGCCGCCGACCCTTAACAAAGATAAGCTGGAAAAGTCCATGGAAAAGCAGCAGCAAGACCAGCAGCAACAAAAGCAACAGCAACAAGAGCAACAGCCGCAAGAGCAGCAACCAAAGCAGCCTCCCCAGCAGAAAAAACAGGAGCAACAGCCCGAGAGTTCCGATCAACAGGAGGACTCTGATCAGGCTCAGGCTGCATCACCGCAAGAGCAGATCTTCGAGATCGGAGCGCCAATAGATGTGCGGCAGATCAATATGCCTCGAAAGAGGGACAAGATTTTTCGCAGAAAAACCAGTGGCAGGAGGATAAACACCCTTGCACTGCAAAACTCCGGAAGGTACCTGAGACAGAGGATGCCTAAAGAGGGAAAAGATATCGCCATCGATGCCACCATTCGTGCTGCAGCTCCATATCAAAAGGCCAGATCAGGACCCAATGCCATTAAAGTGAAGAGCGAGGACATTCGAGAGAAGGAGCGGGTGCGAAAGACGTCGGCCATGCTGCTCTTTGTGGTAGATGGCAGTGGCTCAATGGGTGCCATGCAGAGGATGGAAAGCGCCAAGGGAGCAGTCCTCTCCTTGCTCATGGAATCCTACCAGAAAAGGGACAAGATTGGGATGGTGGCCTTTAGGGGAACGGAGGCAGAGCTGATACTTCCTCCCTCTTCCAGCGTGGATCTGGCCTTAAGCAGGCTAAAGGAGCTACCCACTGGCGGCAAGACGCCGCTTTCTGCAGGTCTGTCCCGCGGATTGCAGCTGTTGCAGGGCGAGATGAGGAAAGATGCAGAGACAAAGCTCATGATGGTCCTCGTATCCGATGGCAGGGCCAATGTGGGAATGGGCGGAAAGATCAAAGACGAGCTGATGGAAATCTCGGAAAGGACAAAGCAGCTCGGAGTCCACACCATTGTCATAGATACCGAGGTGGTGGATTCGTCATTCATGGAGATGAGGCTCGGCTACTGCCGGGAGATCGCAGAGATGACCGGCGGAAAATATTATCCGATATCGGGCTTGAGCTCCGAGGCGCTCTACAGCATTGTGGATGATGAGCAGAAGCTGCTCCTCGAGGCCAACACTTGATCTTTTGGGCGTTGTGATTGGGATGATAGAAATATCGAATCTAATTAAAGAGTACTCCGGAAAAAGGGTAGTTGATATCCAAAGCCTTCAGGTTGATCCCGGAGAGCTCTTCGGATTTCTGGGGCCGAATGGTGCCGGAAAGACTACTACAATCCGAATTCTCACCACGCTTACAAAGCCCACCTCCGGGAGAGCGCTCATCAACGGCTCTGATGTGGTCAGGGACCTATCCAAGGTAAAGCTGGAGTTCGGCATAGTTCAGCAGCACCTGAGCCTGAACAAAGACCTGACAATCGCTGAGAACTTGGAGCTTCATGCAAGGCTTCATCATCTGCCCAAAGCACAGAGAACGAAAAGGATATCTGAACTGCTCGATTATGTGGAGCTGTCCGAGCACGCAGACTATCTCATAGATGATGTCTCAGGCGGCATGAAGAGGAGAGCCATGATCGCCAGGGCTCTTATCCACAGGCCGAAGCTGCTAGTTCTGGATGAGCCGACGGTGGGATTGGATGCTCAAACCCGTCGAAAGGTCTGGGATCTCATTCGGAAAATGAACTCAGATGGTACAACGGTCTTCTTAACCACCCACTATATCGAGGAGGCTGAGGCCTTATGCGAAAGAGTGGGCATCCTTCATAAAGGAAAGATGATTGCCATTGGGTCTCCTTTGGGTCTCCGCCAGAAGCTGGGAATGGTAGCAGTCGAGATGCAGACTAATGGAAACGGCACGCAGTATAGATATTTTCCCGATAGGTCGCTCGCTGCCCAGTTCGTTCAGGGACTGCCAGGAACCAATAAGCTGGCCATGCGAGAGTCGAACCTGGAGGATGTCTTTGTTGAACTGACCGGTCAGAAGGTCATGGAGAGTTAATATGGATGCTTATAACATACTTTGGGCGGACCTTGTGACCCTGAAGCGCCACTGGTCCAGATACCTCATCACCACTTTGATGAGCCCACTGCTTTATCTGGTGGCATTTGGCTGGGGACTGGGGCGAAGCATAAATCTCAATGGAACAAGCTATCTCGAGTTCGTGATACCGGGAATCATCGCTCTCACCGCCATGACCACCAGCTTCAACGGCGCAAGCACGAGGCTCAACGTCGATCGTCTCTACTACAAGAGCTTTGATGAATGTCTCATGGCCCCAATCGGACTGCCCTCCATGCTCATGGGAAAGGCGATGATCGGGGTGGTGAGGGGCTTAATGAGTTCCTTCGTATTTATCGCTGTAGCCTTTCTCATCGCACCTACCATTCATATCGGTTCGCCTTTTCTGGTTGGTCTTCTTCTGACCTGCCTTACATTCGCCTTTCTGGGAGTTCTGGCGGCTCTGCTGGCGAGGTCTCATGAGGACATGGCTACCTTCGCAAGCTTGATCTTGATGCCCATGACCTTTCTGGGCGGAACCTTCTTCTCTCTATCCCAGGTCCCATCCGGGCTGAAGTATGCTCTCTATGCTCTGCCGCTAACCCATTCCAGCCTGTTTCTGCGAGCCGCAGCCCTAGACCAGCCCCTGCCCTGGACCTCTTTGTTAATACTTCTGGTCTTCTTTGCAGCGTTTCTGGCGGGAGGGATGGTGGTCTTGAGGAGGATCAGCATTTAAAATCCATGCTATGCCGGTGAGGATATCAGGAATGATGCTGGCCGCTCTTATCGCCGCCAGCGTGATCAGCTTTGCCGGCGCCAGGGCTTTTCGGAGCCCTGCTGCTATTGGGAGAGGACCGGGTGGCCAGGACCATCATGGCTCCAGCCAATTTTCCGGTGGATACGATGACCGCCTTCATGGGAGCGCCATTATTTCTGTATCTGTTTTAAAAATTAGAGGGGGGTGTTTTGGAATAGATCACCCTTCCTATTTTACTGGCGCATCGGGATAGACCTGGTATATGTCCTCGATATCCATGTTTAAGTACTTCTGCAGCAGCTCTCCATGAACAGCTCTCGGATCGATATCCTGGAATAGATCGGGATGCAGCCACTTGGCATAATAGAGCATAGCAGCCATCTCGGACAGGCCGCTGGACATCTTAATGTCAGTGATATAGACCCGTCCCGTCTTGACTGCATCGATGCTCTCAAACCCAGGCAGGGAGATGATCTCCATTCGCTTGGCCTTCATCTCTTCGATGGTAGGAGTTGTGCCATCGTACTGCTCAGAGGTCATGGAGTAGACTATCACCTCTGGATCTTCCTCGATAACCCATTCCATATCGACATGAGGCACTTTAGTTTGCAGGTCAGCTGCTATATTTTTGCCCCCTGCCTCTGCTATCCTGACATGTCCCGTCGAATCCCGGTTGCCCGTCCAATCAAAGTGGCCCATGGACATGAAATAGACCGAAGGCCGATCTTCATCGGGCATCGTCCCCGTTCGATCCAGGACGGAATCATAGTATCCGGAGATGTCATTGGCCATATCTCGGGCATCTTCCTCTTCTCCTAGGATCCTGCCCAGGTCCTCGATCATCGGAATCAAGGCGTTGATGTGCAAAAGGCGGTATCTGAGCACAGGAATTCCATAGTCTGTCAGCTTTTGCTCGTCCTCCTCAGGGAAGAGGCCTCCTGTCTTGGCAATCACCAGATCGGGGTTCAGCTCGATTATCCTCTCCAGGTCTGCATTTCGACTGGACTTCCCGATGCTCTCTTTTTCCAGCAGTGCAGGGGGCATATCGCAGTCGTCGGTAACGGCAATTATCCGATCTGATTCTCCCAGAGCATAGATCACCTCTGCCGCTCCTGGGGATAGGCATATGATGCTGCTTGGATTGAAGGGCACAGTCACATTTCTGCCCTCTTCGTCGGTGATGGCGATCATCTCATCCGCTGCCAATGCAGGTACAAGCATAACAGCGATTATGATCAATAAAGCGATTGCTCTCATTCGGTAACCCCATTCATATATTTCTGATTGATCTCATCTGATTAAATTATTTTTTCTTTTTTCAAGCATAATTGAATTCGATATCGGCTTAAATAGTATTTGGTCGAGTTCACTGTAAAGAATAATTGATTGCAGTCAAATTTGCTTAATCAAGTAAATTATAGTTTCATTAAATTTTCTTTAATTAGTGATTTTTCGCAAAAAAGACCACAAACTATTTCAATGAAGCTGAGCTATTTAGAGCGTGAGGAGTTTTGTATGCTGGACAAGTTTATGTCTGAACATCTATTTGGCAAGAGCATTGAAGTCTACTTCGGGGGAGATGAGAAGGAGAGGATGCGTGGCAAACTGGTGGGCAGCGCTGATGGAGTCATTGTCTTGGAGAATAATGATAGAAGGGATTACGTAAATGTGGAAAAGGTGGTTGCAGCCTGGGAAGTATGATCCGCAAAACCTTTCACTGGATTTCTGGTTGCACACCGACATTCAGATCAGAGCCTGATGAAAAAAGCGCAAAGAACTGCCTTCTGCAATAGAAGCTAGAAGGGCCGTATTTTATTCTTCACTTTCGGTGGTCTTCTTAACACTCATGCTTTTTCGCCTTTGAGAAGGACTTCGACATCTGCCCACTCTGAGTCAAACTGCTGGACCTTGGATCTTCAAGAGATATAAATACGGCGAAGAGCGCCAATATATTAAAACTCTCCCACCTCTATCAATCTCATGTAATACATTGATATACTTGTAATACGAATATTATCCTGGTGATTCAAATCTCCACATCCGCCTCAGTTCGGCTTCCCGATGACATCGCCCGCGGCCTTGAAGACCTTGCCAGTGCGCTCGATCGTCCCAAGACTTACATCATCCGAAAGGCGATCGAGGCTTATCTGGAAGAGTATGCAGATTACTTCATCGCTCTGGAACGAATGAATGACAAGGACGACAGGATCGTCTCTGCTGGAGAGATGAGGGAGCTTCTTGGCCTGCAAGATTGAATATAAATCTTCGGTCTCGCGAGACCTGAGGCATCTGGATAAAAATATAGCTAAG